>DASRHD010000377.1:0-3488 GCA_035650695.1 Opitutaceae bacterium | reverse complement strand
TGGCGGAGAACGCCGTCGCCGCGATCACCATCGCTCCGAGGAGCGGAAAAATGTTCCAGCCCAGCGGCACGTGCGCCAACGGCGCAAAACACAGCAGAACCACACCCTGGACCAGGGCCTGGACCGCGCCGGCGGCAATCTTGCCCACCGCGATGGCGGTGCGCGGCACCGGCGCCACCAACACCGCCTTGAAAAATCCGATCTGGCGGTCGAACACAATGGTGATCGCGGCGAAGGTGGCGGTGAACAGCATCGACAGTCCCATCACGCCGGGAAAAATGTAGGGTTGGTAGCTGCCATTGCCCAGCCGCGAGCTCGCGCCCAGTCCGGCGCCGAGGACAAAAAGATAAAGCAGCGGCTGGGCCAGGCCGGCGAACAGCCGGGCCCGGTCGAGCCAGAAGCGTTTCAGGTCGAGGACGAGCACGGCGAAAATTCCGCGTCTCATGACCAGCCTCCTCCGCCCGGTCCGCCGCGCGGCGGCACCGCCGGCACATCGCCGCCGAGGTTTTTGCCCGTCAGCTTGAGGAAAACATCTTCCAGGCTCGGTTCGTGCACCTCGACGCGCAGCGCTTTCACCGGCAGGTGGCGCAACAGGTCTGGCAGTACGGCCGCCGGATCGGCGTGCAGCAGCATAAGCTCCTCGCCGCCGGCCTCCGGCGCGAAGCCGTGCTCCGCCAGCCAGGCGCGAGCCCGCGCGTCGTCCTCGGTCTTGAGCGTCACCACACCGCCGCCGAGCCGCGCCTTGAGCGCACGCGGCGTGTCGAGGGCGAGAATTTTTCCATCGGCGATCAGGGCGATGCGGTCCGCCACCTCCGCCTCCTCCATGTAATGGGTGGTGAAAAACACCGTGCGCCCGGCGGCGGCCAGGGCGCGTACCTGGGCCCAGAAACTCCGCCTCGCGTCGACGTCGAGGCCGAGCGTGGCTTCGTCGAGAAAAAGAATCTTCGGGTCGGTCACGAGCGCGCGGGCGAGCTCGAGTTTGCGGCGCTGGCCGCCGGACAGGCTGCGTGCCGGCCGGTCCGCCGCCTCCGTCAACCCGAGCGAATCGAGGATCTCCCCCGCCCGTCGACGCGCCTGCGCCGTCCCCAGCCCGTAAAGCAGGCCCATCATGAGAAGGTTGTCGCGGCCCGAGAGCCTCTGCTCGATGGCCGGCTCCTGGAAGACGATGCCCATCTGCGAGCGGACGGCGTCCCGTTCCGCCACCACATCGCGGCCGAGCACCCGCGCCGTGCCCGCGGTCGGCATGCGCAGGGTGGCGAGCACGGAAAAAAGCGTGGTTTTGCCGGCGCCGTTCGGCCCGAGGAGCGCAAACATTTCGCCCGGCTCGACCCGCAGGTCCACACCTTTGAGCGCTTCGACCCGGCCGTAACGCTTGATCAGGCCGCGCACGTCCACCGCAGGCGCGGCGGAGTCGGCGGCGGTGGCGATGATGTCGGCCATGGCGTTGAGTGTCGGCAAAAGGGCGAATGGATTGAAAAATCCGCCGGCGGGCGGCGACCGCGGCCGGCAGGCGGGCAAAGCAAAGGAGCGCGGCGCGTTTGGCAAATTTCTTCGGCGAAAACCCCCGCGGCCCGGGGGCAGTTGCGTTTGGCGGAGTTTGCTGTCAGATCAAGCTCATGCCCTCTCCCGCTCCGCTTCGTAGTTTTTTCTGGCTGCTGCTGCTCGGCATCGTGCTGCTGACGATCGCCTTGGTCGTGCGCTCCGGCCTGCTCGCGCGCAAGAATCCGGGCGAGCCGCTCAGCGCTGCAATGCGTGCCGCGCTGGCCTCGGAAAACAAGCCCCAGCTGAGCACGGCCGACGAACTGGCAATCGAAAAGCTGTTCCCCACTGCCCGCACCCTCCCGTCCGGCGTGCGCTACGTCCTGCTCGCCCCGGGCGCAGGCGACCGCCCGCAGCCGGGCCAGCAGGTCGCCGTCCGTTATGCCGGCCGCCTGCTCGATGGCACGCCGATCGACAGCAGCGAGGCGCACGGCGGCCAGCCGTTTGTTTTTCGCCTCGGCCGCGGCCAGGTCATCAAGGGCTGGGACGACGCCCTGCCTGACATGAGGAAGGGCGAGAAGCGGACCCTGATCATTCCCTACTGGCTGGCCTACGGCGACAATGGCCGCCCGCCGAAAATCCCGCCCCGGGCCACCCTCGTTTTCGAGGTCGAGCTGGTGGAGATTTATTGAGCGCCCGTCTGCGATCAGGGCGTGATCAAGGTGAACGAGTCAAAAAAACGGCCGGTTTCCGGCGGGGCGTCGGCGGTGTGATAGGCAGAGACGGCCATGTAGCAATGGCCGCCGATCAGCACGACCAAGCCGGAAAAATTGGCCTGTTCGCTGGAAGAGGTGAATTCCAGGGCGGGATACTTCGCTTCGCTGAATTGGCGCCGCTTGCTCCCGGTGGTGTGGGCATTGACCTCCTTGTTGAAATTGTCGCGATCCGCCGCGAGCTCCGCCTCGATTTTTTCCGGCGTCTCGGAAGGGTTGTAGGTCGCGGTATCGTAAAGTGTGACGCCGGCCAGATAAAGGTTGGTGCCGTCCTTCGCCATATAGATGTGCGAGGAGTAGCCCGGCTGGGTTTCGTTGGTGACCTGGGGATCGGCGGGCATGAGGATGGAAAAACGATTTTCCGGATCGGTGAAGGTCTTCCATGCAGCGCTGGGCGTGTCTGCCGCCGCGTCCGCCGCCCATCCCCGCAGCGCCAGCAGCACGGAAAAAAAACCGACGGCGCACCACTGCAGCCATTTTGTTTTCATGCCGAAGGCATAATTGTTCGGACCCGCCATGTCGAGCGCGGCAGAACTGTAAAGGCGCAGATGACATGCATTAGCGATCTAGGGAGTTCTGCCGGTCGGCACGGCGTTGCGCTTCCAGCGAAGTCGTGCTTGGCTCCGCGCACTTCCCATGAAACTCCTTCGCGTCATCCTGATGTTAGGGGCCGCGGCATTGCTGGCCGCGACCATGCGGGCCGACGAGGCCGTCTGGCTCACCGATTATCAAGCTGCGGCCAATCAGGCCGCGGCGGAAGGCAAGCCCCTTCTGCTCGATTTCACCGGCTCCGATTGGTGCCCCTGGTGCATCAAGTTGGACAAAGATGTCTATTCGCAACCCAAGTTTGTCACCTATGCCCGGCAACATCTCGTGCTCGTGAAAATCGATTTTCCCCGCCAGACGCCGCTTTCGGCCGCAGAGAAGAGGCAAAATCGGGACCTGGCCAAGAAGTATGGCGTTCGCGGCTATCCCACTTCGATCGTGCTCGACCCGCAGGGCAATAAGCTCGGCGAACACGTGGGTTACATGCGCGGCGGTCCCGACGCCTATATCGCGTGGTTGCAAAGCCTGTCGAAGTGACCCCCGGCCGCTCCGATCAGCCGCCGATGTAACTCATCTCGATTTTCTCGCGACCGGCGCCGGCCGCGAGCAGCTCGGCCCGCTCTTCGCTGTAGCGGTCCAGCCGGCCGCGCCAGACGCGGCGAAGGAAATTCTCCAGTTCGGCGTCGTCCG
>DASRHD010000376.1:0-12815 GCA_035650695.1 Opitutaceae bacterium | reverse complement strand
CATCTCACGCTGCGCTTCATCGGCGAGGTGGCGGAGGAGCGGGCGGAAGCGATCGAGTCCGCGCTGGAACAAGTCCGGGTACGGTCCTTCCTGCTCGAGCCGGAAGGCGTGGGCGGGTTCCCTCCGCGCGGGCACCCCCAGGTGCTGTGGGCCGGGGTGAAGAGCCATCCCTTCCTCCACCAGCTGCGCCAGCAGGTGGACGATTTCTTGCTGACGGTGCAGCCGGAGCTGGAGCTCAAGCCCTTTGTACCCCATCTCACCCTCGCCCGGTGCCGGGAGGCGCCGCCCGTCGCGGTGGCGCACTGGCTCAAACGCCATCGCCATTTTATCGCGCCCGTCTGGCCGGTGGGCGCGTTTCATCTCATGTCCAGCGAGCTGGGCCCGACCGGCGCCGCGCACCAAGTAAGAAAAAAATATCCCCTCCTCGCCGCCATGGCCGGCGGGGCGTGAGCGTCCTCCGTCACAACAGGTCGTCGTCCGGCACCAGCCCGGGCGGCAGGCCGAGCTGGGTGGTGATCTGCTGCCGGTACTGCTGGCGAGTCTTTTCCACCAGCGCGGCCTTTTGCTCGTCGGGCACGTTGGGATCCTCCCAGATCGCGGCCATGGCCGAAACGGCCGACTGGCGCAGCGAAAAAACCGCGTCGGCGGAGGAGGCCGGCAAGCCCCAGCGATTGAGCATTTGCACGACGGTCTGATAGGCGGGCTCCTGCAGGTGCTGAAAGGCCGCGTACCGGTCCGATCCAAGAGCGACCTGTAGTTGGTTGTCCGCCTCCGTCCTGGCCTGCGCGCTGCCAAAGCCCTCCTCGCTGTCCGCGACAGTCTGCCAGCGGTAAATCGCGTCGTACTCCGCCTGGCTGGCCCCAAATCCCACCAGTTCGGTCCCGAGCGAGGCGGCCGCGGGCGAATTCCACTTGGCATAGAGCTCAAATTCGTCGGGGGTGAGGACCTGGCGGGCGAGATCGAGGCGATCGACCGACGACATCCGGCCGTCGGGGTCCCGGGAAAAGAATGTTTCCTCCAGCCTCTGCCGCGAGGCGGAGGGGAGAAAATCAATTTTCGGGCCGGGATGATCCAGGCCGAAAAGCGGAGCGTCCGCGGGCGGAGGGGCGGCGTCCGTACCGAACAGATCCTTCAGTTGGCCGGCCGTATCCTGGTCGAGCTGGGCCAGCGCGCTTTGCCGCAGGCGCTCCAGATCGGCGGCGGTCTCGATCGAGGGCGGCGACTCCCAGTAATGCGGCGCATAGCGGCCCTGCTCGATCAGCAATTCCGTCCGGTACTGCTCCCGCCGGCGATGGTCGAGCAACTCTTTTGTAATTATTTCTTGGATACTGGATTCGGCCACGCCGCGGCGGCGCAGCGCGGCGATTTCCGCCCGGTAGTCCGGGCCGGACGGGGAGCGGCCGGGCGCCGGCGCCGCCAAGGGCGCGGTTTCAACCGGCGTGGGCGCGCGCGGCGGAAGAAGGGTCAGCGGGGTCAGAACCGGCGGCGGGGAGTTTGGGGCGCGAAAAAAAAGCGCGGTTGCGGCCGCCAGTCCGCCGGCCGCCAGCACGGTCCATAACCAAGCCTGCTTCTTCATCCGAACGCCTCATTCTATGGTCAAAGCGCCGCCTTGGCGAGAGCGGCGTCGTCAATTTCAATCTTATGTTTTTCGCGCAAGGTGCGGATCAGGTCGGCGCGGAGGCGGTCCTGCAAATTTTGGAAGTAATCGTCCGCGATTCGTTCCCGGTTGCCATCGAAGGGCAGCACCTGCTCCTTGCCGTCCTTGTCGGGAAAGGTGTAAAGCTTCTTCAGGTTGGCCTGATACCATTCCTTGAGGCGGGCGTCGATGTCCGGGCTCTTCATCTGGGCGGTGGCCTGGGCGGTCAACTGATCCAAGGCATAAAGCCGGGTGAGCACATTGCGGTTGAGCTGCATCTTTTCGCGGACCATCGGCGACTTCTCCAAGCCGCGGGCGCGGGCTTCCCCCACCATGAGGTCGGGCCCCAGCATGTGTTTGAGCACGGCAATGACACCGTCCTGCTGATCGAGATCCGGCCGTTCCGGCAGGGGTTGGCGGAGGTAGGTGTGCAAGACGTCGCCGATGGTGATGACGCCAAGCTTGCAATGCGCCAGTGGGACCTCGGCCACGTCGGGGGAAACCTGAGGGGTGGCGCCGGCGGAGTTGGGAGCCGCCGATTTGCCAAGGAGTGTCAGTGCGCCGGTGGCGGCATTGAGGCGGTGCGCTTCCGCCTTGAGCTTGGCGTAAGCCTCGTTGGAGACGACGATGTCCATCTGGCCGAAAAGGCGGTCGCGGAATTTATTCAGGACTTCGTCGCGGTCCTTCGAGGCGTTGCCGGGGGCCTTGAGCTCCTGGTCGGTGACGGCCTCCTCGAGCAGCATGGCCTTGGTGGTTTTCAGCATGCCGGCGACCCCCTCGGTCTGGTCGGCCTTCTGCTCATAGCCATTCGCCAGCAGGAAATGCTCATCGAGCAACGCCTCCAGGTAGTGGCGCCGCTGGGCCGGCGGGAGGGCGGCGCGGGTCGCCGCATCGGCCACCTCGCCTGCAACGTAGGCGCGGAATTCGCTGACGGGGATTTCGATGCCGTAGTCCGGCACTTTCGCCAGGACCGGATTGTTCGGTCCCACCGGCGTAAAGTCGTACAGCCGGCGCATGGTTTCAACCGCGGTGTCGGCGCGGCAGGTGAAGGCGGCGGCGGCGAAAAGCGCCGCGACCAGACAGAACGGAATAAAACGGATCGATCTCATGGAGCGAAGAAGGAAAAGCGGCCGCGCCCGGAAGGACGCGACCGCTCTCTCCTATGCGATATGAACTACCCTGTCACCAATTAGCGGGTTCAGCCAAGGCATAAGTTGTGGCCACGCGATAATGCGTGCCATACACAATGCGCTCGGATGGGCCCTGCGGAGAGGATTTCTGGAACCAGCCGGAAACGTAGCAACCGGTGGACCAGCGGATTGCGCCGCCATTGCCCGGAGCGTTGAGATTTCCGGTGTGGCTGTAGACGTGATTGCCGTTGATCCAGCATTCCCAGATGCCGCCGGAGGAGGAGCTGCGGATGTGGGTAACGACCCGCATCCAAACACCGGAGGGGACGTTGGTAAAGATGTGGGGCTCGTCAAAGAATCCGTCCGGCAGATGATCGAAGAGGACGATGATGTCCGGGCCGTCGATGCGGAAGATGATCCAGGGGCCGGTGCCCGCCCACTGCTGGACGTTGACCTGGTCCTTGGCGTACTGCCAGCCGGCGGGAAGGAAGAAGGTCATGCCGTAATACCGGTCCTGGTTGGTCTGCTGCGCACCCTCGATGTCGACCTCGGAATGGTAACGGCCGGTGTAACCGGAGATGAAGGTCTGGGTGAACTGGATCGCCGACGTGCTGTGATAGGTCGGGCTGGTCACGTCCGTGATGGTGCCGTGAGCCTGGGGCGTCTGCGGATAATTCGGCCAGCCTTCCTTGGTGCCGTTATTCTCGAAGGTGACCGTGCCGCCGCCGGTGCTGATGACATAGCTGCCGCTTGTCACGGTGCTGTCGCTCATACCGGATTCAAAAGCGATTGCCTTCAGCGTGGCCGTCGAGCCAATGCTGACCGGTCCGGAATAGAGCGTGCCGGCGGTCTCGGACGGTGTGCTGCCGTCGGTGGTGTAACGGATCGAGGCGCCACCGGTGGCGGAGGTGATCGTGACCGACTGGGCGGAGCCATAGGTGCCGGCGGCCGGACTGAAGACGGGGGCGGCCACTTGCTGGGGCGGAACCGAGAGGGTGTATGTGCCGCTGGTCACGGTGCTGTCGCTCATGCCGGACTTAAAAGCGATGGCGCTGAGCGGGGTCGTCGCGCTGATGCTCACCGGGCTGGAATAGAGGGTGCCGGCCGTCTCGGATGGCGTGCTGCCATCGGTGGTGTAGCGGATCGAAGCGCCGGTGGTGGCAGAGGTGATCGTGACCGACTGGGTGGAGGCATAGGTGCCGGGAGCGGGGCTGAAGGCCGGAGCCGCGACCGCGCTGATGGTTTGCCCCACCAGGGTGAACTTGTCGGCGGAGAGGATCTCGCCGCTGGACTTGGAGTTCTTGCCTGTGACGGTCAGGCGCACAGTGTGGTTGCCGACGGCGCTGAAAGTGACGTCGCCGAAGGTCGTGGTCGGATAAGTCTGGCCCGAGGCGTACTGGTCGAGCGTGGGACCGAGGTTGGTGCCGTCGACCGCGAGCTGGAGGATGCCGCGGTTGTTATTGCCTTTCCATTCCATCTTCAGCTGGTAGGTGCCGGCGGGAACGTTTGGGACGGTGAAGTCGATATGGTCGCCGGTGCTGTTGCCGGCGAGTTCCACCCACTTGCCGCCGCTGGAATTGGTATCGGTTTGGACCGAGGTGGTGGCGCCGGTGCCGGTGTAATGGAGGCTTTCGGCCTCGAAGCTAAGGGCGGTCTGGGCGGAGAGCCGGCCAGCCAGGCCGAAAACGAGGCAGGAGGCCGCCAGACTTATAATTTTCAGACCCGAGGCAAAGCCGGGAAAGAAGGACGAGGCAGCGACGGGCTGCATCGTCGAAGAATAGGGGGAGTTTATTTTCATATGGGATTTGGGTTGGGGCTAACAAACCGAGGGGTTATTCGGTGGGGAAAATTTAAGGACGGAGCGGGGCTGGCGGCGCCGCGGGGCGGGTAAGGGGTAAGCCCGGCAGCGGACGAAAAAGCCAATTCTTTGCATAATGTCTCCCGCCCCTTTTTCGGTCAAGGGGCGGGTTGCTTTCCATGTAAACCGGCGGCGGCTATTCTTTGCCGGCGTCCGGCAACAATTGACCGGTGCCGCGATGGTTTCGGGCGGCTTACAGCTGCGTCGTGGTCGTGGCGGTGAACTTCATCCCCGCGGCGGACTCCAGGTTGCCCAGGGCGGCGTCAATCACCGCATAAATTTTCGCCCGATCGGAAGCGCTGCTTAAATCCAGGGTGGCGGTGCCGGCGACGCCCGCCTTGGCCAGGGCGGCGTTGAAGGCGGTCTGGGCCTGGGCGGAGGTGAAGAATTGCGCCGGGCTGGTCCCATTGGAATAAGCCAGGGTCTGGGCCACGCTGGCGAAGACGCCGCCGAGCGCGCTCATCCCAAAGGCGACATGGTTCGCCGGCGTGACCAGGGTGGTGGCACTGGTGGTGGGAATGGGATTATCGTAAAGCTGGTCGAGATAATAGTGCACCTGGTAGGGATATTGTGAATACGTACTGGTCTTGCCCCAGACCGAGCTGTAGGAATTGACCGACGCCACGGTCGAGGCGGTGGCGGTGGCGCCAAGCGTGCTGTAGCTTGCGACCAGGCCGCCGTAATAACCCTGGTTGTAGGCGACGTTGAGGATCACATCGAGGAAGCTGTTGGGCAGGCTGACGAAATTGGCCAGGGCATTGTCATAAGCCGGCTCCCACGGCGTGACCCAGCCGCCGGGTCCCTTGCCGGTCACGTTCAGGGCGACGAACTCGATGTAATGAAAATAGGCGCAAAGCATCGGGCCGTAATACTTGTTGTTGAACGAGGGCGGAGTGACCTTGGTATACTGGGTCGAGGCCGTGGCCATGGTATAGCCGATGTTTTTCTGCAGGGCGATGAAGTTGATCAGGGCGTGGCCGGCCGGCGCGTAGGTGCCCGAGACCATGTCCACTGCGTAGTTATTAATTTGATACGGACCGCCCTGGCCGGCGCCCATCACCGCCTGCTGGTCCGGGGAGGGATCGATCAGGCTGCTGCTGGCGACATAGTCCTGGGTGGCGAGATTTTCCTGCAGCAGCTGGCCCATCACCGAGCCGTAGAGGTAGTCCTTGTTGAACTGGATGCCGGGATAATATTCCCCGACCAGATGGCCGTACATCACGCCGGCGATGGTATTGGACATGATCAGGTCGGTGTAATTGTCGCCGGTCAGCGTCAGGCTGTCCTGGGCGGTGCTCGCGCCGAGGAGCAGGTGGAAGCTGATCGTCCCGGTCGTCGTCACCGGCGGCGGGTTGGAGGACCCGGTCGTGGCCGAAACCAGGGCGCTGAAGGCGCTGACGCCCGCGCTGTTTTTGGCCCGGACCGCGTAGGTATGCTTGGAGCTGGCGGCCAGGCCGGTATGCAGGTACGGGCTGGCTACATTGGTGACAATGGCGCCGTCGACCTGCAGGTCATAAGCGGTGGCGCCGCTCGAGGCATTCCATGTCACGGTAATCTGATTCGCGCCGTTCGCCGCCGCGGTCAGGCCGGTCGGCACGGCCGGAATGGTGGCCACGCTCTGGGTGGTGGCGGACACAGGGGCGCTGAAAGCGCTGGTGCCGGCGGCATTTTTGGCGCGGACCGCGTAGGTGTGCTTGGAGCCCGCCGTCAGACCGGTGTGCAGGTATGGACTGGTGACACTGGCGACGGTCGCGCCGTCGACCTGCAGGTCATAAGCGGTGGCGCCGCTCGACGCGGTCCACGTCACCGTAATCTGGCTGGTGCTGTTGGCGGTGGCGGCCAGGCCGGTGGGCACGGGCGGAACCGTCGGCGCGGATGCGCCCTGGGTCACGGTGTAGACCAGGGTGTTGCCGGTGGTGGTGCCAAAGCCGTTGGTCAGCTTGTTGGTGTAAGTGTAGCTGCCGTTGGCCTTGCCGCTGAAGGCGAAGCTGGCGGTCTGTGCGTTGGGAGAATTGTCGGTCAGGGTCTGGGTATGGACGAGCACGCCATTCTCATAGAGCTGCCAGGTGGTGCCGTTGTTGCCCCACCACATGTTCATGATGATGCTGTAGCTGGCGCTGCCGTCCCAATTGCTCTGGGTCAGATTGGGTGTGCCGGGCACGCCCGTGCTGGCGGCAAAAAGCCCCATGGGGAGGGCGCAGAGAACGCTCAAAAGCGTCCGACGAAAAAAAAGATGAAGTTTCATAGGGGTAACGTCTTCGGGGTGGGCAGGAATTTTTCATCACCTTCGCCAAACACAAACGGATTATGACAAGCGGAATAAAAGCAAATAGTTGGCAGTGGCTTGCGCGCGGAATATTTTGCGGGCCGCAGGCGCCGCTTCCACCGGATCGCGCCGGCGTGTCTCACAACTCCGACGGGCCCGCGACGGAATTGTCGCCGGCTTCACCTCGGGATCGCAGGTGAGCTAAATCGGACCGCTTTTTTCGTCGGTCTTCTTGGTCTTGTTGGCTTCTTCGTCCTGGGCCGCTTTTTTGAACTCCTTGATCGACTGGCCGATTCCTCTGGCCAGTGCCGGGAGTTTCGTCGCCCCGAAGAGCAGGACAATAATGCCAAGAACGATCAGTAACTCCGACCCGCTCACGCCGAAGACGGCAATGATGTGAGGGTGCATGATGCCATAGTTTACGTCTGGCGCGACAAAGAGTAAAGCGAAGTCTGCCGACCGTTTTTCGGCGGCGGCCGGAGGGGGCGGGGCCGGTCAACGCTGGGGCTGGGCGAGGAGGGACGGGCCGGCGCCGATCTTGGTGCGGAACAGCACCCATGGCTTCCGTCGCAAATCGTGGCCATCATGGAATCGTGGCAGGCGATCGAGCTGATTGACCGTGAAATAAAGATATCCGTCGGTGGAGATGGCCATGCTGTCCGGCCAGAGCAGGTGCGGATCGTGCACTACCGTCTCGTAGTGGCCGTCCGGCCGCCGGCGAAGGATGGCGTCATGCTCAAAGGCGGTGAGATAGAGCGCACCTTGGTCGTCCGTCTCCATCCCGTCGTTGGCCGTGCCTTTCTGGCCGTGGTCGACGACGGTCGATTCGACGTCGGCTTCGGACCGGGACGGGTCAGCCAACGCCTGTGCGTCGACGCTGTAAAGATGCCGGCTGGAAAGCGGCGAATAGAAAAGACAATTGCCATCGGCACTCACGGCGATGCCGTCGACGCCGGTGAGGAAAGGCTGCACCTGGCCCGGTGCGGGACGGTTATAGAGCGGGCGGCCCTCGACGGTGGCGAGAAAGTCGGGCACCGGCCGCACCGTGGGATGGCCGGCGAGGCGGCGGTAACTTTGGCCGGTGGCGAGATCGACCACAATAATGGCATTACCCGACTCCGGCGAGGAATCGCTGATGAACGCGACGCCGGCCTGGCCGAGTTTGAGGTCGAAGCGAACGTCGTTTAGATAGGTATTTGCCAGCACCACGTTGTCGGGAAAGAAAATTTTGCGGATGACGCGGTTGGTGTTGAGGTCGACCGCAATCAACTTGGCGCCGAAAGGAATGACGGGACCCTGGTTGACCGTGCCGCTGTCCAGTAGCCACAGGCGGTTGTCGGCGTCGACTACGACACTTTGCACGGAGATCAGCCGGTCCTGCGGAGGCAGCGACTGGTCCTGGATGGCGGCGTCGGGATACGGTTGCACCTCCCCGTTCTTCAGTTCGCCCACGGTAAATTGGAGGGGATCCGTCCAGCGGGGGAAGGAGACAAAAATCCGGCCTTCACGGGAAACGGCGATGCCGGTCACCAGCGGACCGTGGAATTCGGCGACTTTTTCCAGCCTGCCTGCATTCTGGTCCGCGGCGAGCGAGCTGAGTTCGGCGGGCGGCGGTTCATTTCTGTCATCCGAATGGGCGGCCATAGCCACGGCGTTTGCCATGACGGCGATTCCAACCAGTGCACGGAGAAAAATCTTTTGTGTGTTCATGCGGCCGCGCTAGACTCGGCTCCTCCGCCGGCCGTTCCGGTTGAGTATTCCCTAACCGGCCGCCGTATATTTTACGCTTCGTGCCCCCCGCCCGGCTCTGGACGCGGCTGACCGGTATTTCCAACCGCGCCGGCTCATCCATTAGCCGGAACAATGGTTTTGGTGGCCGGATAAAATAGCCGGTTGGCACCGCCGCCAAATCTAGGCGCTTTCGCCGAGCAACCGGCGGAAACGCGTCTGCAAATCCGACAGATTGGAAACATGCAAGGCCGCTCCCTTCACGTCGAGCAGGCCTTCCTCCCGCAGCCGGGCAAATGTCCGCGACAGCGTCTCGCTGCTCGTGCCGAGTTCGGCCGCGAGGACACGCTTGGTCATGCCCAGCTGAATCGTGACCGGACCGGTCGCGGCGCGCGGGCTTTGTTTGATCAACCAGTTGAGAAAACGCGTTTCCACATCCTTCAGCGTCAGGTCTTCCACCAGGCCGACCAGCACGCGCAAGTGCTGGCTCATTGAAGCAAGCATGCGCAAGGCGAGCTCCTGCCGGCGCGAGAGAAAGGCGACGAAAGGTGTTTTCGGCACCAGCACGACACTCGACGGCTCGAGGGCGCGCGCATCGGCCGGATATCCCCGCTCCGTTGCCAGCGCCGCCTCGGCAAAGGATTCGCCTGGCCGGAAAACATGGATCACCTGCTCCTTGCCCGCGGCGCTGACGCGGTGGACATTGATCGCGCCTTTTTGCACGACATAAAATCCCTCGGCCGGATCACCCTCCCGAAAAAGGTAGCCGCCTTTCGCCAGGACACGGACGGTGGAGAACTCCGCAATGACGGCGAGCTCCGGCGGCGGGAGGCCGGAAAAAAGCTGGCAGGAACGGAGGGTGGCCGCGATCGCGGCCGCTCGCAGGCTGGCAATCTCCGGAGGCACCCGCCCAGTCAAAACATCCCCGGGCCCGACGTCGCGCAAAAAATTCAGGCTTCGGCAGCCGGCTCCGGCGCGAGTATGAGCAGCATCGTCATCGGCTCTGTTGCCTTGACCGCATGCGGCCGGCGCGGTGGCAGGTGGAGCAGCTCGCCGGCGCGCAACGCCTGCGGCTTTCCCTCGACAAAAAAGTCGCATGCGCCGCTGAGGATATGGATCAACGCACGTGAAGTGCTGGTGTGCTCGGTCAATTCCTGCCCGGCGGCAAAATGGAAGAGCACCGCCCGCAAGCCGGGTGCGGCCAGTAGGGTGCGGCTGACAATGCCTTGGCTGACGGACGGGACGGCTTCGGGCAGGAACACCGCACCGGGTTCACTGGCGGAAAAAAGAGCGGGCGTACTCATGGAGGATAATTTAACCGCAATTTCCTGAAATCGCCTTGACCGGCATCAAGTTATCGAACGCCTCATTACGATCCGATTCCGCCGAGGCGGAAAGACACACCGGCGAGGAGGAAAAGCACCGCGAGCAGCGTGACGGCAATGATGTGTGCGGCCAGCGTAGGCAGATTATCGTCCCGCAGACGCGGGATCAGCCGGAGCCGGGCGTGAAGCGCCAGCAGGACCGTGGCCGCCAGCAGGCCGAGCTTCACCTCGATCACCCGGGCCAAAGAATTGGCGGCGAACCATGCCGGCGGCGGGCCGAGGCGGATATATGCCAGCCAGAGGCCGGTGACCACCTGGGCAAGCAGCGCGGGCAAGCCGATGCGTTCGTAGCCGCGCTCGAAATCGCGGACCAGCTGCGCCCGACGCTCGCGCAGTGCCCGTGGCAGCACCGCGACCGCCAGGGTGAGATGGCCTCCCGCCCAAATGCAGGCGCCGAGCACGTGAAGGGCGATGAGGATGGCGTACAACGTCACGGTGGTTCAGCTGCGCCAGAAAAAGGTCGTCCACGAGCCGTCCGGACGATGATCGGTCCGGACCGAATACCCATCGGCCCGGAGCTGTTCGATCAACGGCGAAGGGAGGAAGGGCGCGGTCAGTGCCAGGCCTTCATTGGGTGCGAGTGAAGTGACCGCCGTCATGATTTTATGGAGTGGCTCCTCCCCCTGCGCCATAAGCGGGCGCAGGTCGAGGGCACGGAAGGCGGGAAAACGTTTGGTGGGCATGGTTAGCGGGCCGCGAGGGTTACGGCATGCACAGTTTCGGCAATCCCGTCCTGCAGGCCGCTGCGTTGGAAGGCGATTTCGCCTTCACGGTTGAGCACGGTGATGAGATTGGAATGGGCGAATTGGCCGTCGGCGTCTTTTTTGTATTTCACACCGAGCACCATCGCCAGTTCCTGCACATCGGCCGGGCTGCCGCGCAGCAGGATCCAGGCATCCGGATCGAGCTGCATGCGCTCGCGATAGGCCCGCAGCGCTGCCGGTGTGTCGCGCTCGGTATCAAAACTGACGAGCACGAAACGCGTCTGCGCCCGGACCGCGGGGGGGAGCGCATCGCGGGCATCCCTCATGTCGTGAACAATGAGCGGGCAGGCATAAGTGCAGTTGGAGAAAAACATCGCCAGCACGACCGGCCGGCCGCGCAGCGAGGCGAGCGTGACGGTCCGGCCGGAATCGTCGGTCCATTTTCCTTCGAGCTGGTAGAGAGATCGGCTGGAAAAAGCGGCGGGGGCGGCTTCGGCCGTGCAGTTCGCGCAACAGGGCGGCACTGCGCCGGCCGTATCCGCCCATGCGGCCGTGGTGGCCAACAACCAGGCAAGTAACGGGATGATTTTTGTTTTCATGGAGATTCAGCGCAACGAAAGCCGAGATTAGGCACGACATAACTGGCGCGCAGGGAGCTGCGGTAGCCGGCGCGCATGAAGGCGGGATAATCGGTGGTGTCGCGCGCGCCGACGGAGCCGGCGCCGCAGAAAAGATTACGGTCGAGCCCGGCGTCGCCGCGGGATTCGCCGGTGACGAGCGCCGTATTGAAATCGTCCACCCACTCCCAGACGAGTCCGGCAAGGTCGCACACGCCGAAGAGATTCGGCCGGCCGGCCCCGGCGGCAGGCAGCGGAGACGGGGTGGGTTCGGAAAACCACGTAAGCACGGCCGCGCGGTAAGCCGGCTCGGTATTGCCATGGACGGTGGTGAAGCCGACGGACGCCGCGCGTTCCCATTCGGCGGTGGTGGGGAGGCGCTTGCCGCGCCATTTGGCATAGGCGCGGGCGGCGAACCAGGAGACACGCACAACGGGGGAGTTGGGCGGAGCCTGCGGACCGAGCTCGAGGTCGCCTGCCCAATTGCCGAGATAGCCCGGATCGGCAAAAAGCGGACTGACGCGCGAGCGCTGCCATTTGGGATTGGTCTCCACAAAGGCCAGAAACTCGGCGTTCGTCACCGGCCGCACATCGAGGTAAAAAGCCGGTACAGGCACGCTTGCCGGATCATCCTTGCTGCGCAGGAGCGGAACGTAATCCCCCGTGGGAATGAGCATCATGCCCGCTGGCGCATCCGCCAAAACGGTGCCGGGCGCGGCCGCCAGGGCCAGCAGAAGCAGAAGCAGGCGGTTCATGAGTGCGCCGGTTATTGGGCTTGCTCGCGGACATGTTTGACGTCGGCCGCGGAGACTGTGCCAAAGTTGTTGCCCCAGCTGTTCATCACATAAGTGAGTGCATCCGCGATCTGTTCATCGGTGAACTGCTGCGGCGGCATGATGTTGTTGTACGGCTTGCCGTTGACGGTGATCGGTCCGCTGAGGCCCTTGATCGGTATGCGAATGGCGCGGTCCCGGTCAGCCTTGAGGAAATCGGACCCGGCCAGAGGCGGAAATACCCCGGGCAGGCCCTTGCCGTCGGGTTGGTGGCAGGCAAAGCAGGCGGAAAGAAATACTTTTTTTCCGCTTTCCATCTGAATTTCCTTGGTGATGCCGGAAATCTGCGGGTTCTCGGCGATGGCCTTCTGCTTTTGGGCCACGAGCTGGGCCTCGCGTTTGCTTGCCTCCGCGCCGGCGTCGGAAGCCTGGCCAAGATAAACTTCATCGACCTCCTTGCCCGAATAGATGCGTTTGTTCTCCGGACCGGCGACCTTTAACATGCCAAGGGCGCCTTTGTTGAAAGCGCGGCTCAACGAGTGGTCCACGAGGATGTAGGTGCCGGGAACCTGCGTCTTGAATTCGACGATCGTCGAACCCCCCGCCGGGACCATCGTGGTCTGAACGTTGTGCTGCGCCACCGCCAGGCCGCCCTCCTGGTAAACGGTGTCGAAGATTTCCCCGATGATGTGGAAGGACGACGTCAGGTTTGGTCCGC
>DASRHD010000375.1:0-2633 GCA_035650695.1 Opitutaceae bacterium | reverse complement strand
AGTTCGAAGGTCCAGGCATGATAGGGACAGAGGAAAATCCGCGTATGGCCGCAGGCGGGGGCGTCGGGCTTTGCCTCGGCCGGGCCGTGCCCGTCGTAGCCGAAGCCCTCAGGCATGATGTCCATCGCGCGATGCGGGCAGACGCGCGAGAGCGCGCGCACGGCGCCATCCTTGTCGCGCACGACGATGATCGGCTCGCCCAGCAGGTCGAGGTTGAGGAAATCGCCCGCCGCCGGGACTTGCGAGACATGCGCCACGCACTGCCAGCCACCCCGCAACAGGTGGCGTGTTTCCCATTCGAAGAATTCCTCGCTGGTGTAGGCCTGGGCGGGAATGGTGCGGGCGCCGGCCAGCGGAAGTTCCGCCGCGGCGCTGATGCCGCGCTGGATGTCGGCGAGGGACATCGGCGGCTGGGCGGTGCGCGCGCTGGTGCGGTTCGGAAAGGCCAGCGGGGGAAAGACGCCTTGGAAATTTGAGGCAATTGCGGTCATGGGGAAACAAGACCGGCGTGGTCGAAATCGATTTCCCGGCGCGCCGCGGGATGAGCCCGCACATAATCGGCCAGCTCGCGCCCACGCGCGAACCACACGCCGCCCTTCGCCTGCATCGCACTCACGAGATCCTCGAGGAGCCGCACGCGTGACGGCCGGCCGCTCAGCCAGGGGTGGAGGGTGAGCACGAAACAGCAGCCGAAATCGTGCATCGCCTCGAACTCGCGCCACCACAGGTCATGGACCTTGGCACAATTTTCCGGGACAAAGCCCCAGGCCGGATCGGCGTTGAAGGCGAACTGCTCCCAGTCTTCGAGCAGCCACTGGCCGGGGATCTCAACCAGGCCGTTGTCGTGCATGTAGGGCACGTCGTCGCCCATCTCGCTGGCGCAATAGCTCAGGCCGTGACGCACGAGCAGATCCGCCGTCCAGGGATTGGTCTCAAACCATGGCGCGCGGTATCCCACCGGGCGGACGCCGGTTAGCCGGCCGAGCAGCCCGATGCAACGGACGAGAAGGTCCTCCTCTTCCGCCTCGCTCAGGCCGGCGAGCTTTTCATGCAGATACCCGTGCAGGCCGATCTCGTGACCGTGCCCCGCGATGGCTTCGACCATGCGCGGATGCTGCTCCGCGATGTAGCCAGGAACGAAAAACGTCGCGGGCACGCCGAGATGATCGAGCAGGCCGAGCAACCGCGGCACGCCGATGCGCGGGCCGTACTCGCATTGCGACATCAACGTGCGCCGCCGCGCCAGCTGCGGATCCTCGCTCAGCGCCGTGGTCTCGCCGTCCACGTCGAAGCAGAGCATGGCGGCGCAGCGGTGGCCGTCGGGCCAGGTGAACCGCAGCGGGGGAAAATAACGAGGGGAGCCGGCGTCATTCGACTTCATCGCCGGCCTCCGTCAGTTTGATCACCGGCAGCTTTTCCTCCTCGGCGTCCGCCGGGCCGTGGATCAATTCGTCGAGGCGGTGCTTGAGGGCGAGAAATTCCGGGGAAAGCAGCTGATCGGCGCGGCGCGGGCGCGGAATGGGGTTCTCGATCACCTCGAGCACCCGGCCGGGATTGGCGCCCATGACCACGATGCGGTCGGCCAGATAACAGGCCTCATCGAGGTCGTGGGTGATGAAAAGCACCGTCACTTCGACCTTTTTCCAGATCTGCAAAAGATAGCTCTGCATTTTACAGCGCGTGAGGGCATCGAGCGCGCCGAACGGCTCGTCCATGAGCAAAATCCGCGGCTCGTTCGCGAGCGCGCGGGCGATGGCCACGCGCTGTTTCATGCCACCGGACAGCTCGTGCGGATAGGCGTGTTCGAATTTGCTCAAGCCCACCATGTCGAGCCACTGGCGCGCCTCGGCGTCGGCGGTCGACGGATCCTTGCCGCGCATTTCCAGCCCGAACATCACGTTGTGCTTCACCGTGCGCCAGGGAAAGAGCGTGTAACCCTGGAAAACCATGCCGCGATCTGGCCCCGGTCCGGAGACAGGATGGCCGTCGATGAGAATCTCGCCGCCGGTGGCATCCTCCAGCCCGGCGACGATGCGGATGAAGGTCGACTTGCCGCAGCCGGACGGGCCAATGATGCAGATGAACTCGCGGCGGTGGACATCGAGCGACATTTTCTCGAACGCGATGTGCGCGGCGCCATTGGTGCCGAACGTCTTGTAGAGATCGCGCACCCGCAGCACCACCGGCCGCTCCCGGATCCGACGGAAGCGCGCGGCGACCTCCGGGCTCTGCTCATGGTAATCGGGAAGTTTGAGCGGGGCGAAGGACATGGTTGGCGGCCGGCATCAAGCTTCGGACGTGATGGAGTCGGACGGCTCGCCCACGAGGCGGCCGGCCGGCGTGGAGGCGGAATCCGCCGCCTCGCGGGATGTTTCGGTTTCAGCCAAGGCATCCGGCGCGGCGGCCGCGGCCTTGGGTTTGGCGGCGCGGGCTGATTTTCTCGCCCGTCGCTTCCAGGGGAAAAGCACGGTGCCGAGCCAGGCAAATAACATGTCGCAGGTCAGGCCGATGATGCCGATCATGGCGATGGCGGCGTAGACGTTGTCGAAATGGCGGTAACGCGCCTGCTGGTTGATGAAATAAGTGATGCCGGACATGGTGCCGACAACCTCGGCCACGATCAGGTACGTCCA
>DASRHD010000374.1:0-3478 GCA_035650695.1 Opitutaceae bacterium | reverse complement strand
CGCTGGTCGAAAGGACAATTTTATCTTTATCTCGCGTTGAAGGCCCGGCAGGGGGGCATTTATGCGGAGACGAGGCGGTGCCTGCGCCACGCCGCTCGTTCCGATTTCGCCGCGCTCCTTACCCCCGTCCTTTATTACGGCTGGACCGTAAGCTGGTATCGACAATGGTTCCCGCGCCGGGCGAATCGCCCGGCGAAAAGCTCCCCGGTGGTTCGATCCCGCGACGACTCGGCGCTCGCCGATGGCATGCTGCCGCCACCCCGCGGCTTGGATCACTGGCGCCTCCGCTCGCTCGTCAATGCCCGCCTCTTGTGGTCCCTCTATGCGCAGGTGGAGCGGCGCCGGTCCGTCCGGCTGCTTGGAATGCCCCGGATATGAAAAGCGTTGTTGCCGCGCTTCGAGCTCTCCGGCCGTTGATCACGCTGCCGGCATGGGCCGTGCCCGCCCTGATCACGCTCGGCCTTTTCTCCGCCCTGATGGAGGGGCTTTCGATTTCGCTCATCATTCCGCTGATCCAGCACTTCACCGGATCCGCGGTGAACGGGTTTGGGGCCCGGCTCATGGCCCCTTTCACCGCATTTCCGGAGGAGTGGCGCGCTCCCTTGATCGGACTGGCGATGCTGGCCTGCGTCGTGCTCAAGAACGTTCTTTCCTACGCCTATGCCTGTCTGTTCAGCTGGGTGAACGCCTCGATCGGCCACCAGCTTCGCTCCGGCATCCTCCGCCAGCTCCTCGCTGTCAGTCAGAATTATCTGGACGGCCAGGACATGGGGAAACTGATGAACACGCTCGGCAACGACACCTGGCGCGCCACGGCGGCATTCGATACCCTGGCCTCGCTTCTGATCAGCAGCTGCCTCGTCGTCATTTTTGCCCTGCTGCTTCTTTTCATCTCGTGGCGCCTGACCTTTACCGCGGCGGTCGCGCTGGCCGCCATCAGTGCCGCCATACGCTGGGCCACCCGCTGTGCGCGGCGCCTGGGCGAAAAAGCGTTGCGGGCAAATCAAAAGGCGTCCCAGCGGATGGTCGAAATCTTCTCCGGCATGCGCCTGATCCGCGCCTTCGGCCGCGAGCCGCACGAACAAGCTCTCTTCGAAGACGCTTCGCTGGAGATCAAGCGCACCTTTTTCCGGATGGACCTGGCGTCGGCTTCGGTCGGGCCCATCGCCGAGATCCTCGCCACCGTCCTGCTCGTCGTGCTCTTTCTCTATGCGCTCCGTCATCCGGCCCACCTGGCCTCGTCGGTCTCTTTTCTTTTACTGCTCTACCGGGTCCAGCCCCGCGTTCGTCAGATCGATTCGGACCGGGTGACGCTCAAGACGCTCACCCCCTCCCTTCAGGAGCTGAGCGCAGTGATGACGCCGGAAGGCAAAATCTATCTTACCTCGGGCCATCGGCGGCTGTCGCGACTCGCCGGTGGGATCGAATTTAACCGGGTGACGCTTCGCTACGCGGCCGAAGCGCCCGAGGCACTCGCTGCCGCCACCTTCTTCATCCCCGCCGGCCGCATGACCGCGCTGGTCGGCCCGTCGGGGGCTGGCAAATCGAGCGTGGTGAGCCTACTCTGCCGGCTCTACGATCCGACGGACGGATGCATTCTGGTCGAGGACGTGCCGCTTTCCGAACTCGATCTCCGCTGGTGGCGGGAACAAATCGCGCTGGTCAGCCAGGACGTCCATCTTTTCAACGCCACGGTGGCGGAGAATATCGCGTATGGAAAATTGGGAGCTTCGCCGGAGGAAATCACCGCCGCCGCCCGGCGGGCGCACGCCCTGCCTTTCATTGAAAAAATGCCCCAAGGTTTCGCGACCTCGCTGGGCGACCGCGGATTTCGTCTCTCCGGCGGTCAGCGCCAGCGGATCGCGCTGGCGCGGGCGCTGGTGCGGGATCCGCAGATTTTGATCCTCGACGAAGCGACGAACGCGCTCGATACCGTTTCTGAACGTCTCGTGCAGGATGCCATCGAATCGTTCGGCCGGGACCGCACCGTGATCGTGATCGCCCACCGTCTCTCCACCATCGAACGCGCGGATCATGTGATTGTACTGGAATCGGGCAGGGTGGTGGAGCGAGGCGCACCCGGCGCGCTCCGGGCAGCCGGCGGGCTTTTCGCGGAGCTGCATGAGTCAGCTTCGTCGATCGCGCCGCAGCCATCCGAAGCTCGATAGGGCTTTGGACAGACAATGTCTTTCCCCTCTGTGTTTAGCTATGCTTTCATTACCCCAACTCAAACCGCAGCCGGCGCCGGATCGCCCTGGCCTTTCCCCCTCGATCGGAATCGGCATCTCGACCCGCGACCGGTGGGAGGATCTGGCGCAGACTCTCGAGCGCCTCGAGGCGGCCGGCCTGCACCACGTCGCCCCGACCATCGTGATCGACGATGGCTCCCGGCAACCGATTTCCTCCGAAATGTTCCGCCGTTTTCCATGGATGCGCCTTCTGCGCTCGGAGAGCTCACTCGGCTATATTGCCCAGCGAAACCGCCTCGCGCGTGAGCTGCAGACGACGCTTTACCTCAGTTTGGATGACGATTCTTTTGTTGCCGGCGGCGACATCGTGTCGGCCGGCCGGTGGCTGATGGATCGGCCCGACGTCATTGCCTTGTCTTTTGCCATCGTTCCGGATCCGGACCCGCGGCCTGGACCGCGGTGCCCTCCGGCGGAGCCCGCTCCCGTCCGCTTCTACATCGGCTGCGGCCACCTGGTTAAGCGCCAGTTATTTCTCGAGTTGGGCGGTTACCGCCACGAGCTGGAGCATTTGTGCGAGGAAATGCAGTTCAGCTTGGCCGCGGCCCGGCGCGACTACACCATCTGGTATTTTCCCCGGGTTGTCATCCGGCATCGGAGAAGCCCGGTCGGGCGCGACCGCGCCCGGGCACACCGTCTCCTCACTCGCAATGAGCTTCACTGCGCGGCGCTCTATTTTCCGTTGCCTTATTTTTTGATGAGTGTGGTCAACAGTCTGCCGCGGCAGTTCATCCTCGCGGACCACCGGCCTTACTGGCGCTCTTTTACCGGTGGGTTCCTCGAGGCCCTGCGTGCCTTGCCGCGCCTCTGGCGGGCCCGCGCGCCGCTTACCCTCGTCCAGATGCGAAGATGGCGGCGCACCTCCCATCCGCTCAACTTCATCCCGCGCGCCGCCGTCTCGGACGGGAGCGCTGCCCAGGCGCGAAGGTCTCGAGGCACCAAGCTAAGCCCCGGCGTCTCGCAGGACGGCCGGCTTGTTTAAACGGCGGCCGTTTCCTGCAACGTCATGCGGGTGGCGATCGGCACGGCAGATGCCGAAGAGAGGTGTCAACGACCGGCGCCAGGCTGCCGGCAGGTTGATCGTGAAGATGTCTGCCAAAAAAACGGCCGCGCCTTTTTTTGGCGCGGCCGTCCTGGCCATGATTCAAAACTATGCTCTTACCAATTGGCCGGTTCGGCCAAATCGTAAGTTGTGGCCACACGATAATGCGTGCCATAGACGAGTCGGAAGG
>DASRHD010000373.1:0-2992 GCA_035650695.1 Opitutaceae bacterium | reverse complement strand
CTCGTTGGTCAGGCCGACGTTGAAGTCCCCGTCCGTGGCCAGGATCACCCGGTTCGTGCCGCTGGAAATGAAATTCGCCTTGGCGATGTCATAGGCCAGTTCCAGGCCGCGGGCGCCGTTGGTCGAACCGTCCGCCTGCAGGGCGTCGAGCGCCTCGAGAATTTCGCGCTGGTGCGACGCCGGCGTGGAGGGCAGCGCCAGGCCCGATTCGCCGGCGTAGGTGACAATGGCGACGCGGTCGTCCGGCCGGAGCTGGTCGAGGAGCATCCGCAACGACTGCTTCACCAGCGGAAGCTTGTTCGGCTCGTCCATCGAGCCGGAGACGTCGATGAGAAAAACCAGGTTCTCCGCCGGCCGCGCCGCCGCCGCCACGTCGCGCGCCTTCAGGCCGATCCGCACCAGACGATGGCTCGGCGCCCAGGGCGCGGCCGCGGCTTCCAGCGTGACCGCGAGCGGCGTGTCCGCCCGGGGCGGGGCGTATTCGAAGGGAAAATAGTTCACCAGTTCCTCGATCCGCACCGCGTCGGCCGGGGGCCGCTGGCCGGCGGCGAGAAACCGCCGCACGTTGGCGTAGCTCGCCGTGTCGACGTCGAGCGCAAAGGTCGAGAGCGGATTTTCCGCCGCGGAAAGAAAATCGTTGTCGGCATGGTAGGCGTAGGCCTCGGTGTTGAAGGCAGCCGCATTCACCCGGCCCAATGCCTTGAAGTTCGCCGTGCGCTCGCCGGCCTGCCGGGCCGGGCTGACAGAAAAAGCCGGCAATTCTCCCCCCCCCGTCTTTCCCGAGACCGCGTTCTGCTCCGATGGCACTGCCGCCGGCATGAGCCCGCTTTCTTTTTGCAAGGAAGAGGCTTCGGTCTGTCCCACGACCGGACGAGGCACGGCAGCGCCGGCAAGGCGGTCTTCGGTCGTTTGCGCCGTCGAAGCCGCGCGGCCCAAGTCCGCCAGCGCGGTTTTTTTCGCGTCCGTCTCCGATGGCTTGGCCAGCTGGCTTGAATTATCCAACGGCTCCAGCGGCACCTCGACATAGCCGGGAGGAACCTGTCCGGCCGCGGGCGCGTTAGTTGCGGCTTTTTGCTGGGCCACATGCTCCACCGGGGGATAGATCGCCAGGAGGGCGGCAAAACCGGCGGCGGCCAGCCCTGCCACCAGCCAGTAGGGAAAGCGCACCAGTTTGCGCGCGGGCACATAGGGCTCAAGATGGCGGACCGCCGGCGCAGCCGGAATTTCCTTCGTTTCTTTTTCCGCCTCGGCCGCCAATGCGGCCTCGAGCTGGCGCGCGGTGGCGCGAATCTCCTCCACCGCGGCGCGTGCCGCTGGATCGGCCTGGACCGCGGCATCGACCGCCGTGCGCTCCTCGCCTTCCAGTTCGCCGAGCGCATAAGCGGTCAGCCGTGGATCGTCGGGCAAAAGTTTCATTTCGTTCATGGCTGTGTCTCCTTCATTCCGGCTGGGCCGCCCACTCCCGCCGCAACCGCGCAACCGCGGTATGAATGAGGAAGCCCACGTTGCTCACGGAGAGCCGGGTGATGCGGCTGATTTCCTGGTAGCTGAAGCCGTTGTGAAATTTGAGGCGGATGACCTCCTGCTGGTTGTGCGGCAGCCGGTCGATCAGCCGCAGGAGGGCGGCGTGCGTCTCGGCGTGCTCGAGGGCGTGGCCGGGGCGCGGCTCACCTGCCGCCACCCGCTGGTCCCCGCCGTCTTCGAAGCGGGTCATGCGGCCCTCCTTGCGCAGGACGTCGAAGACGCGATGACGGCAGACGGTGAAAAGCCATTCCGCGGCGTGGCCGTCCACCGCCTGGCGCGGCTGGGCGACGAGACGCGCAAAGGTGTCCTGCACGACGTCACGCGCCCGGTCGGCGTCGCCGAGCATCCGCGCGGCATAGCGGATGAGCGGCGCCTGATGGCGCGTGACAATGGATTCGACCCAGGCGGTGTCGTGAGCATGTTCGGCCTCCGGTTGATCGGATGCGGGTTTCACGTGTGGTGTTCGCTGGGTATACGGCCCGGTCGGCATTTTCTTAGAAAACTTTTTGCCTGCGCGCGAGCTATGGTTTCCTATTGACCATGCGCGCATGGCTTCCGCTTCCCCTTTCCCTCCTTCTAATGGTCGGATTCTCCACGGGCTGTGCCCGCCGCGCCACCCCGGTCGAAGACGGCATCCGCACCAAGACCCTCCTCCTCGGCAACGGCGCCGAGCCGCGCGATCTCGACCCGGAGATCTGCAATGCCTTCACCGACTATAATATCCTTATCGCGCTCTACGAAGGGCTCACCTGCATTGATGAAAAAACCTCGCAGGCCGTTCCCGGCACCGCCGAATCGTGGGACGTCTCGCCCGATGGCCTGGTCTACACCTTTCACCTGCGCGCCAATGCCCGCTGGTCCAACGGCGATCCCGTCACGGCGGATGATTTTGCCTATTCCTTTCACCGCATTCTCTCGCCCGGGCTGGGCAGCGAATACGCCTACATGCTTTATTTCCTCAAAAACGCCGAGGCCTTCAATGATGGCAAAATTGCCGATTTCAGCCAGGTCGGAGTGAAGGTGCTCGATCCCCGCACCCTCCAGCTGGTGTTGGAGCATCCCTGCCCGTTCCTTCCCGCCGTGGCCGCCCATCAGGCGTGGTATCCCGTACATCGCGCCACCATCGAAAAATTCGGCAAGATGGACCAGCAGGGCACGCGTTGGACCCGACCCGGCAATATCGTCAGCAACGGTCCGTTCCTGCTTCAGGAGTGGAGCCAGAATGCACGCATCGTCGTGGTGAAAAACCCTTTTTACTGGGATGCCGCGCACAACCGGCTCAATGCTGTCGTTTTCTATCCCAACGACGACATCGCGACGGATGAGAGCAATTTCCGCACCGGCCAGGTCCATGTCACGTACGACCTTCTTCCCGACCGCATCGCCCGCTACCGTCGTGAGTCGCCGCAGCTCCTCCGCATCGATCCGTTCTGCGAGACGTTCTTCCTCCGTTTCAATGTCACCCGCC
>DASRHD010000372.1:0-8331 GCA_035650695.1 Opitutaceae bacterium | reverse complement strand
AAGGAATGCGCATAAGCCCCCGTCGGGTAAAACGAATCCGACAACTGCAACAGGCCGGCCATCCAGCGCGCCGGGTCAGTGATGGTGGCCGTGCCCGTGCGGGTCGTCATGGTGGTGATGCGGGTGGTGGCCGTGCGAATGCCCGTGGCCGCCCAAGCTGCCGGCCAGACGGTGCGGTTGAAAAATCTCCACCGCTACGTGGTAATGAATGCCGAGTCGGTCCAGGGCCTGGCGCAAGCCGGAGTCGTCCGGCGCAAGCAGTCGCGTCGGCTGCGCGTCGATCGGGAAATGCAGATTGCCCACCGCCCAGCCGATGGCCGCCGCCTCGTCGGGCGCGAAATCGAGCGGAATTTCCAGCACCGGCTCGGGCAACTGGCGGATGACATAGCGCACGCGGTTGTCCGCCCAAATGACATCGCCGTGGCGCAGCGGCGCCTCGATTTCGAAACCAAACTCCGTTCCGTCGTCGGCTGCGGCGCGCCAGCGGCGTTTGGCCAATTTTTGCCGGTCGACGCGGATCGCGATCTCCTTCGGCGCGGAAGGAAACGATGACAAGGAGGCGTGAACTAAATGCATGAGCGGAGTTAAACGCCGTTCCCTAGCGAGGCTTCAGACCGGGGATGGCACGGGGCGGAGAGCGTTTTCACGAGTGAAAAATTAGCAGGTCGCGTTCCACCCAAGCTAAAGCCGATCCCTGCCCAGGCCAGCCTAACCTTTCAGCGCGCCGGTGGTCACGCCTTTGACGATGTGCCGCTGCAGTAGAAGGTAAATCGCGAGAATGGGAAGGGTGACGAGGACGAGGCCGGCAAAAAGTTCGCCGTAATCGGTGTGGTACTGCGAAGTGATGGCGAGATTGGCCAGGCCGAGCGGAAGCGTGCGGACCTCGGCGCCGGTCGCGCCGGAGGTGAGCATGAAGGCAAAAAAATACTCTTTCCACACGCCGATGAACTGAAAGATGGCCACCGTGACCAATCCCGGCCGGGCCAAGGGCAGAAGCACGCGCCGGAAGGCGGAGAATTCGTTGCAGCCGTCGATTAACGCCGCTTCATAAAGCGCGCGGGGGAGGGTTTTGAAAAATCCGGCGAGAATGAAGACGGCGAACGGCAGTCCGTTGGCGGTGTAAACCAGGATGAGGCCGAGCCGCGAATTGAGCAGGCCGAGCGCACGCAGTTCGAAAAACAGCGGCACGACGCTGAGCTGGGCCGGGATCATCAGTCCGGCAAGAAAGAGCCAGAAAACCGCGCGGCCGCCGGGGAGGCGGAAGCGGGCCAGGGCGAAGCCGGCAAGCGCGCCGAGCAACGTGATCAGCGCCACGGAAACACCGGTCACGAACACACTGTTGAAAAAATAATCGCCGAAGCGCGCCTCGCGCCAGGCCCGCGTGTAATTGTCGAAGCGCAGACCGTCCGCCGCCGGCAGCGCAAAGGCGTCGCGAAAAATCGCCTCGTCGGGCTTGAGCGAGGAATAGGCCAGCCAGAGCATGGGATAAACGACCCAAAGGGTGTAACCGGCCAGCACGGCGAAGATCAGCCCGCGGCCGACGGTGAAACGCGCATGATTTTGGAACACAGAGGACACGGAGGGAGATGAGGACGCAGAGGATTATTTTTTGGTATTAATGACTCGGCGTATACCTTCACGTAGATGACGTACATGGAAATTTATGAGCAATCCGACAGCACAACCCGAGAGACGCAGATAAGACAAAAGCTGGGCCTCATGAATGTCCTCAAGGCGAGAGATGGCCTTGAGCTCAACCACCACCACCCTTCCACCAGCAGATTGATGCGACAGCCTTCTTCGAGCCGCAATTTGCCATAGGTGATGGGAAGCTTTTTCTGCCGTTCCACGGAAAGGCCGGCTTTTGCCAGCTCGTATGCCAGACATGCTTCATAGGCTGATTCCAACAAGCCGGGCCCGAGAGCGGTATGCACCCGCATGGCCGCACCAATGATCTGTTCCGTGATTTGGTTGATTTTTTCCACGTCTCTGCGTCCTCTCGTTTCCTCTATGCTCTCTGTGTTCCCTACTCCACCGCCTCCCGCCGGAAAAGCCGCAGCACGGCGGCGCTGGCGGCGAAAACGAGCGCGAACATCACCACCGCGATGGCAGCGGCGCGGCCGATGGCAAAACTTTTGAACATGGTCGAGACGAGCAGGGTGGCGAGGGTGTTGACGCCGGTTGCGGGGTCCTGCGAGGTGAGAAGCCAGATCATCTCGAAGGCGTTAAGGCCGCCAATGACCATAAACACCACCGAGATCGCGACCATGTCCCAGATCAGCGGCAAGGTGAGGGAAAAAAATTGCCGCCACACCGGCACGCCGTCTAGCTCCGCCGCTTCGTAAAGCTGCGGATCGATGCCTTCCATCGCCGCGAGATAAAGCACCAGATTGAAGCCGCAGGCGAGCCAGAGGTAGATGGGAATGAGCGCGGCGTAGAGGTGCTCGGGGGCGAGCCAGGGATAGTCGGCGAAGGACTGCAGCCAGCGGCTGCCGAGCGCCCGGCCAAGGCCGGCGAGGCCGGCATTGACCAGCCCGCCGTGCGGTTCATAGGCGTTCATCCACAATAGCGTGGCGGCGATGCCGCCGAGCAGGTTCGGGAAAAGCAGAATGGCGCGAAAGACGTTTCGTCCCCAAACCCCGCGATGGATCAGAGCCGCCAGCAGCAAGGCCAGCGGCACGACGGCCAGGGCCGGCACGGCGACGAGATAAAGGTTGTTCTTCAGCGCCAGCCAGAAGACGTCGCTTTCAAAGAGAAGCCATTTGAAATTAAACCATCCCGCCCAGGCGCGCGGCCCGAGCCCGTCCCAGCGCGTCAGGGCCCAGCCGAACGATGCCGCGCCGGGCAGGAGCACGAGGACGCCGTAAAGCAAAAAAGCCGGCCCGACGAACCCCAGCGCCACCCGGGCGCGCATCCGTCCGAAAAAGGCTTCGTTTTCCGACGGCCGCGACTGCGCCCGCCGGCGCCAGTGCCGCCAGAGCGCCCAGGCCGCAAGCGCCGCGATGGCGGCGAGCAGCGCGCCGCCAGCCAGGGGATGATTCATTTCCACTGCGTCGGGATTCGCCTCATGCAGCCGGTCGGCGGCGGCAGCGGCCTCCAGCCGTTCGGCAAACTGTCGCGGCGTGATCCGGCCGGTGGTAAGGAGCTGGCTCTGGTCGATCAATGCCTGGCGAAGGACGGCCGGTTGCATCATGACCTGAGGCATGGCGAACGCCGCACGGGCGTTCGCGATCATGGCCGCGGTGTCCTGCATCTGCGCGGAAAAGGCCGCGGCCGGCACCCCGCGCACCGCCACCGGCGAGTCGGTGCGGCGAACGAACGCCTCGGCTCGTTCCCGCGAGGTGAGAAAGCGCAGAAAATCCACCGTGAGCTGCTCTCGCTCCGGGTCGCCGGTGGCGAAGACAAAAAAACAGTCGGCTCCGGTCTGGATGGTCGTCGGATCGGCCCTGCCTTCCGGAAAAACCGGAAAATTCATCGCGCCGAGCTCGAATCCGGCGGGCATTTTTCCCCGCATCTCGTCCACCAGCCAGGAGCCGGAGACGGTCATGGCGGCGCGTCCCTGCAGAAAAGCGAGCTCGGCGCCGGTGTGGGTTTCACCTTCCCAGCCGGGCAGAACATATTGCCGCATGATCCGCTGGAGCAGGGCCGCGCTGCGCAGGTAACGCGGGTCGAGATGCGCGCCGGGCGCCAGGTCGTTGAGCGCGCGCCAGCCGTCTTCGCCGGCGAGATTGTGATAGGCGGCGCGAAGAAAGGCGTCGGGATACAGCCAGCGCGTGCCCGGGAGACTGAGCGGGGCGAGGCCGGCCGCACGGATCTTGTTGCAAAGCTCGAGAAAATCGCCCCAGGTGCGCGGCTCGCTCCAGCCGTGGGCACGGAAAAGCGCCTTGTTGTAGAAGATCGTCCAGCAAGAATAGCTGAAGGGCAGGCCGCAGATGCGGTCGTCGACCCGCCACGAGTCGAGCGCTCCGGGCAGAAACGTGTCGCCCCAGCGGGCGTCGCCCTCCCAGTTGGGCCGGTCGAGCCAGGGGCGGAGATCGAGGACCTTGCCGGCACGGATGATTTGCGGCCAAGGCACGTAGGGCGCGAAGGTGGCGTCGGGGTAATTCCCATCGATCACGCGCACGCTGACCTTCGCCTCAATGCGCGGATCGCCGTAGAGGTTGATCTTCACCCCCGGCCGAAGGGCCTCGAACCGGCGGGCCGTCTCCTCGTAAAACGCCGCGCCGTAGCCGCCGGTGAAGACCGGGATGTCGAGGGTGACGGTGCCGTGCAACGCCGCGCCGAAGGCCAGCATCGGCAGCAGCCCGCGGAGAAGATTTCGCCCCGGCCGGTTCCCCATGCTAAAGCAGAGGCAAAACCGGGCGCCGGCGTCGACTTTATTTATTGGGGGAGGAAGCGGGCTTGCCCCGCGCCCTGGCCCTGCTGGCGCCGCTCACGCATCCGGCGCAAGTCCTCCCGCATGGCGGCGCGCTCGTTTTCATCGAGCTTGCCATCCCCATTCTTATCGTAGTGCTCCAGGATCAGTTTTCGCCGCTCCTCGACGTGCTGTTGAAAATACTGGCGGGCGGCCTCCCTTTCATCAGGATCGAGGCGGCCGTTGTGGTTCTTATCGAACTTTTGCAGCAATTCCTGGCGGATTTTCTTTCCGACGCCCCGGCCATTTTCCATCCGCTGCTGGGCCATCTGCTCGTGGGCGGCGGCGAGTTCGCTCTCGTCCAGCTTCCCGTCGTGATTGGTATCATAGCGCTGCAGAAGCTGCTGGTAGGCCAGGCTGCCCGGCCGGAGCTCGCCGGCGGCCGCCGGCGCACCGGGTGCATCGTCCGCCCGCGCCCTTCCGGCAAGGAATAGCGTTGCCGAGATCAGCGGGAGAACTAGAAAGTGGCGTTTCATGAACCGAGATGTCCTTTGGTTCGCGGTGACTTTACTTTCCATGACGCCGGCGGACGGGCGCGGTTACGAAACACCCTGAGCCAAAACTTCGCAGCCTTATGTATCAGGTCACCTTTTCCGAACAGAGCATGCACGAGCTGAACAAGCTCGATAAGCTGGCGCAGATGGAGCTGATCGACCCGATCAGCAGCCTGAAGTCATCGGACTTGGCGGCGCCGCGGGAGCCGCTGGGGAAATTTTCGCGCGGCGGCCAAATTTTTTACCGGCTGCGCTCGGGTGACTACCGTCTTTATTTCGAGGTTCACGGCGAAACCCTGCACACCGTCTATATTCTGCACAAAAATTCGCTGGAGGATTTTCTCCTCCGCAACAAACTTCCCGTTACCGAGCAGCAGCTGGTCGAGCAGCATTCGCGATTTTGGAAATACCTTGAATCCCTGACGAAAAAGTAAGCTCCCCTCCCATGCCAGATCTCGAAGCGCGAGAGAATCCGTACAACGTCCGCCAGGCCAGCCGGATTTATCTGCTGCCCAACCTCATGACCGCGGGCAATCTCTTCTGCGGGTTCGTCGCCGTGATCAAATGCATCCAGGCACGGATGGCGACCGGCGGGGAGTTTGCCGAGCGCACCCCCTCGGAACTTTACACCCAGGCGGTCTGGTTCATCCTCGGGGCGGTGCTGTTTGATTCGCTCGATGGCCGGCTGGCGCGGATGGGCGGCCGCGAGTCGCTTTTTGGCGCGGAGTTCGACTCGCTCGCCGACGTGGTCTCCTTTGGCGTAGCGCCGGCCTTGATGGTGTTTTTTCTCATTCTTTCTCCCACCCAGGGAATCGAATGGTTCCGCCAGATTGGTTGGCTGGTCGGCTTCTTCTATCTGCTCTGCGCCGCGATGCGTCTGGCTCGGTTCAACGTCATCACCAATCCCCTCCTCAACCGCGCCCAAAAGGAGAGCAACAAGGACTTTGTCGGCCTGCCCGTGCCGGCGGCGGCCGGCACAGTGGCCTCGCTGGTGCTGTTCCTTCTCCGCCTGGCGAACAATAACCGTGACCTCGGCCGCTGGGCGCTGACCCTGCCGGCCTTGATGGTGCTGATCGCCATTCTCATGATCACCACCGTCCGCTATCCGAGCTTCAAACAGATCGACTGGCAGACCAAAACCCGGCTGCGAACCTTTGTCTTTCTTTTCATCTTGATCGGCTGCGTCGTCGAATTCCAGGAAATCGCCCTGCTCTGGATTTTTCTCGGCTACATCTTTTACGGTCTGTTCGGCCAATGGCGCCGGCTGCAGCGGGCGCGGAAGATGCGAACCCTGCTGTCAGCAAAAGTGTGAACAGAGGACCAATAGCGGCAGCAATAACCCCCACCTGCGAACAACCGGCCGGTTGTTCCCTTCGTCGCGGAGGTTATTCGCAGGCGCCGTGGTTTTAAGGTCATGAGTGAAAAAAGGCATTTCCCGCGGGGTTATTCGTCTTTTTCGCAGCCTATACTAAGACTGCTTGATTATGCATTGAATCTATCCTCGATTAGTTTTTGCTAGTTTCTCAAATCCGGCCCGCCTCTTTCCATGAAATTTAAAATCAACCGCGACCATTTCGCCAACGGACTCGCCCAGGTGCTCAACGTCGTCGGCTCGAAGGCGACCATGCCCATTTTGAGCAATGTGCTGATCGAAGCGGAAAAAGATCAAATTTCTCTCACCACCACCAACCTCGATCTCGGCATTCGCTGCAAGTTGAAGGCCGAGGTCAAGGAGGTCGGCGCGGTCACGCTTCCGGTCAAGCGCCTCGCCACCATTGTCCGGGAGCTTCCCAACATTGACGTCACGCTCGACGCCTCGCCCAACCATCAGGTGAAGCTGGTCTCCGGCGGCTCCAATTTTCGCATCATGGGAATCGGCAAGGAGGAATTTCCGCCCCTGCCGGAGTTCGGCGACGAAAAAGCCTTCACCCTCGCCCAGTCCGAGCTCACCACCATGCTCAAAAGCGTGGCCTATGCGCAGTCGACCGACGAGACGCGGTACATCCTCAATGGCGTCTATTTTAACTTCAAGGACGGCAAACTCTCGCTCGTCGCCACCGACGGCCGGCGCTTGGCGCTGATGAGCAAGGAAATGGAAGTGCCGGCGGCCAGCGCGGGCAGCATCATTCTTCCGGCCAAGACCGTGGGCGAACTCCAGCGACTCCTCGAAAAGGGCGAAAAGCTTAAGATCAATTTCAACGAGCGCCGGGCTGCCTTCCAGATTGGCACAGACAAGGACAACAGCGGGATGGTCGACAGCGTTTATCTCTATTCCAAGGTCGTGGAGGGTAACTATCCCAACTACCAGCAGGTCATCCCCAAGGAAACGCACCAGCGGATCAAGCTCGAGCGCGAGCTGTTTTTGCAGTGCATCCACCGCGCCGCCCTGGTCACGAGCGAGAAGTCGAATTCAGTCAAGATCAAGCTGACGAGCAACCTCCTCGAGATCACCGCGCAGAGTCCCGACTTCGGCGAGGCCCATGAATCCATGGCGATCAGCTACAGCGGACCGGACCTGCAAGTTGCTTTCAACCCGGCTTTCATCATGGATCCGCTCCGCGCGCTTGCGAAAGACGAAATTTTCTTCGAGGTTAAGGACGAGGTCAGCCCGGGCGTGTTCAAGACGCTTGACAGCTTCATCTGCGTGATCATGCCGGTGCGGCTGAGTTAAGTTTTCCCGCCGCACCCCGGCGGTTTCTTCTCCCCATGCAAATTTCCTATCCCCTGCTCGCCGCCATGCTTTTGGTGGTCGTGCTGCACACGCTCAACGACCGTTATGCCTCCCCGGCGATCGCGATCGTGCTGCGCTGGATGCGCTGGATCGTCGGCAGCCTGGTGATTGCAGAGGTGGCGGTTGACCTGCAGCTCATTGACCGGCCGTTTTGGGTGCTGGCCATCTCGGCGTTTCTCCTCTGGTTCCTTTTTGTCACGCTTTACAACTGGCTGGCGATCCGGGCACTGAGCGAAAGCCCGCTGCCGCTTTTTCCGCGCTTCGTCCTCAACCAGAGCGGCGAAGAATGGCCGACTCTGCCGCGTCTGCTCCGGGTGCGCGACTGGCTGCGGCTGCACGGATTCAAGCAGGTCCAGGCGCTGAAGGCGGAGGTGGGCGGCGGCCTTCACCTCCGCACCTCGATCTACCAGGACGCCGACGCCCACCTCCGCCTTCAGATCACGTTTCTTCCCCAGCCCAACGGCATGCTGACCGTCTGTTACAGCCTTTCTTCGCAGACCATAAGTGGCCGGCGCTACGTCACGGACAATCTTTACCTTCCCTTTGGCGGGTTCTATCCGGAAAACTGGCTCGTCGAGCGCGTGCCGCTCCGCCGTTCGCTCGCCGGGCTCGTCGCCCGTCACCGCACGCGACTGGCCCAGGCTGGCGAGGCGCTCGCTCCCTGGCAGACCGATCCGATGGCCGACCTGAAT
>DASRHD010000371.1:0-11743 GCA_035650695.1 Opitutaceae bacterium | reverse complement strand
CGTGACTCCAGAGGACCTTGCCGTCGTGGCCCAGAAGCGAATAGCCGACCATGAGTTCGTCCTTGCCGTCGCCGTCCACGTCAAAGGCGAAGGGATAATGACCGGTGTTGAGCGAAACGTGCCAGAGCGGCTTGAGCTGTTCGTTGTAGGCCCAGACATTCCGATACCGGTCCTTGACGATGATATCGCTGGCCCGGCCCTTGCCTTCGAGGTCGCAAAAATAAATCGCGTCGCCGAGCACACGGTCAAAGCGACGGGTGCGGCGGATGGGATCGAACGGCGCCTCGGGCATGTCGGTTTCGTACTTGGTCTTGCCGGTCGCGCCGTCGGCCACGATCAGCTTGAAATCGCGGCAGTAAACGACCTCGTTGCGTCCGTCGCCGTCGAGATCATGGATCTGCACGCCGACGTCGTTGGTCAGAACCGTGTTCCAGGAGTCGGGCGTGCCGTTTTGCCAGAGAATTTTTCCGTCGAGCGTCATGGCGGTGAGGCAGCCGACCTCGCTGAAGCCGTCGGCCGGCCCGTGGCGCGTCTGCTGGGCGATCAGAATGTCGGGGCGTCCGTCGCCATCGAGGTCGCCAAAACGGATGTCGCGGCCGACGCCGAAGCCGGGCGTGCGGATTTTTTTCCAGAGCACCAGCTTGGGATTGGCGGCAACGAGGCCGTCCTCCTCAGCCTGCCGGGCGGCCCGGGCGGCCTCGAAGGCCTGGCTGGCTTCGTCCGAACAGGTGACGCGCACAGCGCCGAACCGCGTCGGCATATCCGAGAGGAGGCCGATTTTGCCGTGAGGGAAGGTCGCGTCCCTGGCGGTCAGGGTCACGCCGCCGATCTCCGCCGTCAGCAGGTCGCCGGCGATGCTGACCTTGATCGGAATGTATTCATCGGGTTTCCAGGCTAGCGCTTTTTGGGCGAGAATGGTTTCGTCCATGGTGCGGAAGCCGGTGCCATCGTTGACCTTTTTCAAGATCGCCGTCTGGCCGGAGATGCCGGCGAAATAATACTGGCGGTTGGTCTGGTACCGAAACATCACGCCGCTGAGGCCCTCGCCGGCCGCGGGTGCGAAGCGTGTTTCCAGTACATAATCGGTCCAGAGGTCGTCGCCCGCCTTGAGCGTGGGATGGGTGTAGGCGCGTTCTGCCGGAGTGGCGGTGTACACTTGCGCCATGATATGCCGGCCATCCTCGACAATCACGCGCCAGGCGCGCTGGGATTCGTCGCTGCGAAACGTCGCCACCGACCAGTTGCCGCGAGGATCAAGAGCGGTGATATGGTGATATTCGCCCTGCGCGCCAACCACGCCGGCGGAAAACATGCCCGGCGTCAGGCCGCTGAAATCGTCATTCAACAGTTCTGCGGGATGGGCCGGGAGCGCGGCGGCGAGAAAAACCAAGCCGAGAGAGAAAACAGGAATCCGGGGATGCATAAGGGGTATCATCGTGCTAATCCATATCATTGCCGGGAGGCAACCACAACCGGGGGCACGCCCGGCGTGATTTGAGGCGATGTCTGGCATAATGTTTGCTTAAGCGAAGGGAGACTAAAATAACTTTTATTCCGCTGCTGGACATTTCGCCGGCGGGCGCCACCATTTTCCCCACCCAACCATACCTAACCCTCATTCCCGGATGAAACTCATCATCGCCATCATCAAGCCGTTCAAACTTGAAGAAGTGAAGGAGGCCCTGTCGGAAATCGGCATCGAGGGCATGACCGTCACCGAGGTAAAGGGGTTCGGCCGCCAGAAAGGTCACACCGAGATCTATCGGGGCAGCGAGTACACCGTGGATTTCCTGCCCAAGGTGAAAATCGAGATTGCCGTGACCGACGACGTCGTGGCCAAGACGGTCGACACCGTGGTGAAAGCCGCAAAAACCGGCAAAATCGGCGACGGCAAGGTCTTTGTCCTTCCGCTCGAGGAGGCCGTCCGCATCCGCACCGACGAACACGGCGAGGCGGCCATTTAGGCCTCAGCCCCAGACGGGCTCTTTCCCGCCGGCGCGATAAGTGCCGGCTTTTTTGTTTCCAGGCCGGCTTCTTTAAGGTGGCGGGAGGATAAAGGTTCTTGCATGAGAAATGGTCATCGTATGGATTTTTTTGATTACCCTTTCTCATGAAAACCTTCCTTAAGCCCAGTCGTTTCATCATCGCCGCCCTGCTCCTGGTCGGAACGATGCTGGTGGCCCGTGCCGACACCTCCAACGCGCTGACCCCGGATCAGCAACGCATCGCGGCCCTTGAGGCATATATTACCAATTCCGATCCCGGCAAGAGCCTCACCGGCGTGCCCGGTCCCGGTCACAACGCCTGGATGATGACGAGCTCCGCCCTCGTGCTGTTCATGACCCTGCCCGGCCTGGCGCTCTTCTATGGCGGCCTGGTGCGACGGAAAAATGTTCTTTCCGTCCTCGCCCAATGCCTGGGCATCACCGGCCTGGTCACCATCCTCTGGTGGGCCTTCGGCTACAGCCTGGTTTTCGGCAAGAATTTTCATAGCGGCTTTCTCGGCGGATCGGAGTCGTTTTTCCTCCGCGGCGTGACCTCGGCGCCCAACACTGATTACGCCTACTGGGTTTCGCAGAATGTCTTCGCCATGTACCAGCTGATGTTCGCCATCATCACCCCGGCGCTGATCGTCGGCGCCATCGCCGAGCGGATGAAGTTCAAGGCCATCCTCCTTTTTGTCACCCTGTGGATGTTTCTGATCTATTTTCCGCTCGCCCACATGATCTGGGGCGTCACCGGTTGCATGAACGGCGTGTGGAATTCCGATGCGACGATCAAGGCGATCGATTTTGCCGGCGGCACCGTCGTGCACATGTCCTCGGGCTGGTCGGCCCTGATCCTCTGCCTCCTCCTCGGACCGCGCCTCGGCTTCGGCAAGGAGAAAATGGCGCCGCACAGCATGGTGCTCTGCATGGTCGGCACCGGCATGCTCTGGGTCGGCTGGTATGGCTTTAACGCCGGCTCGGCCGTCGGCTCCGATGTGGTCGCGGCCAACGCCTTCACCACCACCACCCTCGCCACCGCGGTCGGCGCCTTCACCTGGGGCCTGATCGAGCTGATCTTCCGCCAGCACGCCTCCATCCTCGGCTTCTGCTCCGGCGCGGTCGCCGGCCTTGTCGTCATCACCCCCGCCTGCGGCTTCGTCAGCCCGACCGGCGCCGTCATCATCGGCATCCTCGCCGCCATCGTGCCGTACATTTTCGTCACCAAGATCAAGGCCAAGTTCGGCTATGACGACGCGCTCGACACCTTCGGCGTCCATGCCGTCGGCGGCACCCTCGGCGCCCTTCTCACCGGAGTTTTCGCCGTGCCGGCCAAGCTCGGCGACGGCAGCGTCAATCCCGGCGCGGTCAACCCCAATCTCGCCGCCAACGTCGATGCTTACATTCATCGCGGCATGCTCTGGTTCGAGCAGCTCAAGGCCATCGGCATCACCCTCGTCCTCGCCATTGTCGGCACCGTGATTCTCGGCTACCTGGTCAAGGCCACCATCGGCCTGCGCGCCGCACCCGACGTCGAGCGCCAGGGCCTCGACATCAACGAGCACGGTGAGGAAGGCTACGTCGAAATCTAATCCAGCAAAACCAACATCCCATGAAACTCATCATCGCCATCATCAAACCATTCAAGCTCGACGAGGTGAAGACCGCCTTGTCCGAGATCGGCATCGAAGGCATGACCGTCACCGAAGTGAAGGGCTTCGGCCGGCAGAAAGGCCACACCGAAATCTATCGCGGCAGCGAATACACCGTGGATTTTCTGCCCAAGGTGAAAATCGAGATCGCCGTGACGGATGAAATGGTGGGCAAAACCATCGACACGGTCGTCAAGGCCGCCCGCACGGAAAAAATCGGCGACGGCAAGATCTTTGTCCTGCCGATCGAGGAAGCGGTGCGCATCCGCACGGACGAGCGCGGCGAGGCTGCGATCTGAGGCGGAGTTGCGCTTGAGCTTCCGTTGCTTGGCCGGGCAGCGCTACTTATCCGGCGTGGCTGGCGGGCCGGAGAGAACGGGCTGCGGCTGTTTGTTTTCGGCGCCGCGGCCGGCGGGTGAGCGGCGTTTAATCCATTCAGCGTACTGGGAGGAGAGACGGAACTTCGCGTACTCCGGGCTCTTGCCGATCGCGGTCGCCATGTCCGCCGCGGGAAAAATATGCGCAAAATCTTCCAGGATTTTAACCGTATCGTTGTAATTCTCTTCCGCCAGGGATGTATCCAGCAGAACATCGTAAGGTAGGGTCAAGGTGGGATCGGCCCGAAGCGCTTTGGCCGCGGCCAGTTTTGCGGCCGGGTAATTTTTTTCCGCCAAATAAATAGTCGCCCGTACGCCGTCTTGGTAGGGGTCACCGCCCACCAGCCGGTCGAGGGTATCGACCGCGCGGAGTGCGCCGGAAAAATCCTTTCGCAGGATGTCGGCGTCGATGGCGATCATTGCCAGCGCTGGATCGTTAGGATAAGCCCTTTCCCAGTCTTCAATGACCTTTAGATATTCGGCATCGTCGACTTTCTTCATGACCCGCAGGCGGGCCATTAGCACCGTGCGGTTGGTCTGCAGATCCGGCGGCAACTGCTTGAGCACGGCCGCCGCCTCGGCGAATTTGTTTGCCTGGTATAAGGGCGCGACGCGGTTGATCTCCGACAAGTGCTTGACGTAACTGCTTTCTTCGCCGCTCAGCCGTTCCAGTATATTTTTGTTACCTTCGGCGATGATGGGCAAGCAGGCGGCGCGCATCACGCTCGAGAGCGTGTCGCCGGCGGAATAAGTATACAAATCAACCCACATCGGCTTTCCATTGGGCTGGCGCACGCAAATAAATTCGAGATAATCAATTCCCCTCGCAAAATGCACCCGCAAGAGGGCGCGACCCCCGCCTTGGCGCTGGACAACGCGCAGAAAATGCGCCCGATGAATGGTGGCGAAGTTTCGCAGCAGGTCGCCATGCAGCATGGTATTCCGAAGCTCAATGGCGTCGCTTTGCGATAGCTCCATTCCCTGCATCACCCGATCGGCCAGCGCGAAGTTGTCGAATGACGCTCTGATCGATGCCATGTCATGCGTAGAAAGCCATACGGCGAGCTGCTGGCCGAATGCGGCATAATCGCTGTCGGTCAGGGACGATACCGCTCCGTGGGCCGAGGCGAAAATCAACGCCCATGAAAAAAGAACCGGCCGCAGAACACAGAATCTCATTTGGGGTGGGCTATCTTTTTGTCCGGGAGCGCCCGCGTCGCGATCTCGGTTTTCAGCTTTTCCAAAAACGCCGCGAACGGCACCACGCCTTCATCGCCGCGGGCCCGGCTCCGCACGCTGACCGCCTGGGCCTCGGCCTCCTTGGCGCCGAGCACGAGCGCATAGGGCACCTTGTCCAGCTCGGCCCGGCGGATCTTCGCCCCCAGCTTGTCGCTGTGCTCATCGAGCGTGACGCGCACGCCGGCGGCCTTGAGCTCGCCGAGGAGTTTGTGGCCGTAGTCGCCGACCTTGTCGCTGATGGGCAGGAGCCGGACCTGTTCGGGCGCCAGCCAGGCCGGGAAATCGCCGGCGAAATGCTCGATCAGCACGCCACAGAACCGCTCCATCGAGCCGAAGGGCGCGCGATGGATCATCACCGGACGGTGCGCGGCATTGTCCGCGCCGACATAACTGAGATCGAAGCGGATGGGCAGGTTGTAATCCACCTGCACGGTGCCGAGCTGCCATTCCCGGCCGATCACGTCCTTGACCACGAAATCGATCTTCGGTCCGTAGAACGCCGCCTCGCCCGGCTCCTCGGTGAATGGCACGCCCAGCGTCTTGGCCGCGGCGCGGCAGGCCGCCTCCGCCTTGTCCCAGTTGGCCGCCTCGCCGGTGTACTTGTTTGAATCGGGATCGCGCAGGCCGACGCGAACGCGATAGTCGCTCATGCCCAGCGTGGTCAGCACGACCTTGACGAGCGAAAGGCAGCCGAGCACCTCCGACGCGACCTGCTCCTCGGTGCAGAAAAGATGGGCGTCGTCCTGGGTGAAGCCGCGCACGCGGGTCATGCCGTTGAGCTCGCCGCTCTGCTCCCAGCGGTAAACCGTGCCGAACTCCGCCAGCCGCACCGGCAGGTCGCGGTAGCTGCGCGGCTGCGAGGCGAAAATCTTGATGTGGTGCGGGCAGTTCATCGGCTTGAGCAGGAAGCCGTCGAGCAGCAGCTCGTCGGGCTTCACCCGGTCCTTGGTGATGACTTCCTTGCCGGCGCGGCGGTTGATTTCCTCGGCGAACTTGGCCGAGACCGCGTCGAGCCGCGCCGTCATCTCCGCGCAGGAACAACCCTCGGTCGCGATCCGTGCCAGCTGGTCGTTTTCCACGATGGGGGAGAACTGTGCGTCCTTATAGTAGGGGAAATGGCCGGAGGTCTTGTAGAGCGCGAGCTTGCCGATGTGCGGGGTGAAAACCTGCGAATAGCCCTGCTTCCGCAGCTCGTCGCTGATGAAATTCTGCAGTTCCTGGCGGATGATCGCGCCGTTCGGCGTCCAGAGCACCAGGCCGGGGCCAACGTCCTCGTCGATCACGAACAGCTTCAAATCGCGCCCGAGCTTGCGGTGGTCGCGCAGCTTGGCCTGCTCGAGCTGATCGAGGTATTGCGCCAGCTCCTCCTTGGAGGGAAACGCAGTGCCATAGATGCGCTGGAGTTGCTTGTTGTGCTCGTCGCCGCGGTGGTAGGCGCCGGCGATGGAGAGCAGCTTGAACGCCTTCAGTTTGCTGGTGTAGCGCACATGCGTGCCGGCGCACAGGTCGATGAACTCGCCGTTCTGGTAGAACGAGATTTTTTCGCCCTCGGGAATGTCGGCAAGGCGGCCGAGCTTGTAGCGCTCCTGGCCGATTTTCTTGATGATTTCGGCGGCTTCCTCGCGCGAAACTTCCTTGCGCAGGAACGGCTGGTTCTCGTCCGCGACTTTTTTCATCTCCGCCTCGATTTTCACCAGGTCCTCGGCCGTCAGCTTGTGATCGAGGTCGATGTCGTAATAAAATCCGGTGTCCGTCGGCGGGCCGATGTCGAGCTTGGCATCGGGGAAAATGCGCAGCAACGCGGTCGCGAGCACGTGCGAGCACGAGTGGCGGAGTTCTTCGAGCGGGGTCATGGACATGAGGGGGACAGGATTCAGGAGACAGGAGCCAGAAGTGAAGCAGATTATTTTTTCAACGGCTCGAGTTTGTAACCCTCTTTGCCATCGAGCATCGACCAGCCGGCGGCGGCCAGCTCCTTGCGCAGCGCATCGGCCGTGGCGAAATCCTTGGCCTGCTTGGCCGCCCAGCGTTTTTCAGCGAGGGCGGTAATGCTATTGGGAATCGTCCAAGGAACAATGGGTTTAAATGCCAAACCCAACACACGAAGTATTTCGTCAAGGGCAGTTAAATGTGCCGTGGCATCGGCTAGCGTTAAACCTCCACGTCCAACCGTAAGTGCCGAATGTAATTCGCCCAAAGCTTCCGGCAAATTAAGATCATCGGATAGGGCTGCCCGCACACCACTAAAAAGATCGGATGAAGTAGTTGCTTTCACTCCTTCTGTTAAAGCATCAAGTCCGTTTCTGAACCACTCAATGGAACCGAGTGCTTGTTTAGCTGCGTGCAGCGAATCGAGTGTGAAGTTAAGCTGTTTGCGCGGATGGCCCATGAGCAGCGCGTAGCGCACGGCCATCGGCGAATAGCCCTTTTCGACGAGATCGCCGAGTGTGTAGTAATTTCCCTTGCTCTTGCTCATCGTCGTACCGTCGACGAGCAGATGTTCGCTATGGTACCAATGGCGTGAAAATTTCCGGCCGTTGCAGCACTCGCTCTGGGCGATTTCGTTTTCGTGGTGGGGAAAGAGCAGGTCCACGCCGCCGGTGTGCAGGTCGATGGTCTCGCCGAGATGTTTTTTGATCATGGCGCTGCACTCGATGTGCCAGCCGGGCCGGCCGGGCGCGGCATCATCGGGCCCGGGCCATTTCACGTTGCCGTCTTCTTCCGGTTTATAGGCTTTCCAGAGCGCAAAATCACCGACGCTGTTCTTGTGATCGGAATCGAAAGCGCTGTCCGTGACCTTGAGCTCGCGTTCCTTGATGCGCGAAAGCGCGCCGTAGCCGGGAAATGAGCCGATCTTGAAATAGACCGAGCCGTCGGGCGCGCGATAGGCGTTTCCATTCCGCATCAGGCATTCGATCATGTCGACCTGCTCGCGGATGTGGCCGGTGGCGGTGGGCTCGACATGCGGCCGCAGGCAGTTGAGCGCGTCGCAATCGGCGTGGAATTTGTCCGTCCATTTTTGGGTGATCTCGGCCAGCGGGCGGTTTTCCTTTTTCGCCTGCGCGATGGTGCGGTCGTCGACGTCGGTGAGGTTGCGGACGTGTTTTACCTTATCTGGCCCGAATTCGAGCTCGAGCAGGCGGCGGAGGACGTCGTTGATGACGAAGGTGCGAAAATTGCCGATGTGGGCGGGCGCATAGACCGTCGGCCCGCAATTATAGAAGCGAAAGACGCCATCGGGGTGGGAGGGCTTGAGTTCGCGAATCTCCCGCGTGAGCGAGTCAAAAAGTCGGATGGGCATGAATTGGGAAAATTCAAATATTTCACGCAAAGGCGCTGTGGCGCAAAGCACTATATTTTGATTCTTAGTGCCTTGGCGTCTTTGCGTGAGACAAAATTAGCGTGAAATTGGCGGGAATGTGCGGTTTAAGCTCCTATTCCAACGTGACTATGGCTGAAAACTTCAAGCTCGATTTGCTGCACCGGCCGCGGCGGCTGCGCCGCACCGCCGGCATCCGTGCGCTGGTGGAGGAGACGGTGCTGCGTCCGGAGGACTTCATTGCGCCGCTGTTCGTGGTCGATGGCAAGGGCCGGCCGGAAAAGATCGATTCGATGCCGGGCGTCTTCCGGCTGAATGTCGCCGATCTGGTGAAGGAATGCCGCTCGCTGCTCAAGCTTGGCGTGCGGGCGGTGGCGCTCTTTCCGAAAATCGACCCACGGCTGAAGGATTCCGAAGGCAGCGCGGCGCTGCGGGAGGACGCATTGGTGCTGCGCGCGGTGCGCGCGGTCAAAAAAGCGTTGCCGGAACTTGTGGTCATGACTGACATCGCACTCGATCCCTACACCAGCCACGGGCATGACGGTGTGCTTACGGCCGACGGACGCGACGTGGACAACGACCGCACGGTGGAGATTCTGGTCAAAATGGCCGTGCGGCATGCGCGCACCGGCGTGGATTTCGTCGCCCCAAGCGACATGATGGACGGCCGGGTGGGGGCGATCCGCCGGGCGCTGAACGCCGCGGGCTGCCCCGACACCGGCATCCTGGCTTATTCGGCGAAGTTCGCGTCGGCTTATTACGGGCCGTTCCGCGATGCGGTGGGCAGTGCGAAGGCGGCGGGCACGCACGCGCTGGACAAGCGCACCTACCAGCTCAATCCGGCCAACCGCCGCGAGGCGTTCACCGAGGTCGCGCTCGACGACGCCGAGGGCGCGGACATTGTGATGGTGAAGCCGGCCGGTCCGTATCTCGACATCATCCGCGAAGTCCGCGGGCGCACCCGCAAGCCGGTCGCGGCCTACCAGGTTTCCGGCGAATATGCGCAGATTCATGCCGCGGCGGAGCGGGGCTGGCTCGACCTGGCGGCCTGCCGGCACGAATCGCTGCTGGCGATCAAGCGGGCGGGCGCCGGCATCATCCTGACCTACTTCGCCAAGGAAATGGCGATCGCCCTCAGGCGATAGCTCAAGGCTTAGAACGGCGAGCGCGGCACCTGGAGCGAATCGCCGGGCATGAGCGGCGGGTCCTCGCCGGGATTTTTTTGCGCGAGGACGACATTGATGCCGTAGGCGGCGCCTTCGCGGACGAGGGTGATCCGGGTCTGCTTGGCGTAGAGGCTGAAGCCGCCGGCGGCCTCGATGGCCTTGGCCACGGTGAGGTCCGGCGTCCATTCGATGCGGCCGGGCCGCATGACCTCGCCGCCGACATACACGTAGCGCTCGGTGACCGCGACGGAGACCTCGACCATGGTGTAGATTTTTTTGGCGAGGTAGGTCTCCCGGATGCTTTGCGAAAGCTGGGCGGTGGTGAGGCCGGCGGCGGCAATGTTGCCGATGTAGGGCAGGGAGACAAAGCCCTGCTCGTTGATCTGCACGTTGTTGTTGCTGGCGTCCGGCACGCCCTGCAGGGCAATCGTCAGGCTGTCGGCGGGGCGCAGGACGGCGGCGGAAGCAGTCGCGGGAATGCGCGGATTCGTGCCGGTGTCGGCGGTGGTGGCGCAACCGGAGAGCAACAGCGCGCCGGCGGCCAGGAAGGAAAGAAAAAGCGCGCGCGGGCGGAACGTCTGGGCCATGCGCCGAGCTGGAGGCAAAGCGCGGGGGAAGGCAATACTACCGTTTGCCGCGCGAACGGCGGCGCGGCTGGTCGTCGTCCTCGCCGGCATCGGCTTCCTCTTCTTCAGCGTCCTCGTCATCCTCGCCTTTTTTGCCCGCGGCGCCGGGTTCCTCGTCTTCTTCCTCCTTCTCCTCATCCTCGTCCCACTTAAGGGAGGCGTCGTTCTTGAGTTTCTCCTCCTCCTCCTCGTCGAGTTCCGGCAAATCCGCATCCTCCTCGTCCTCGACGGACTTTTCCGGATGTTCCTCATCGGTGTCCCAGCCTTCGGGCACGAAGTCGAGAATGTCGGTGAGCTCCTCGAAGGCGTGGACCGCCTTGCCTTCGATAAAATTGGTGTTCTGGTCCTCGCGCAGCTGGTCCTCCACCTCGTCCACCGTGAGCTTGGACTCGAAATCGAAGATCTCGTTGAGCATCTTCACGCGGCAGCGGGTGATGTGGTCGAGCAGGTCGGCGTAAGGACCGTTTTCCTCGTCGAGGTGGTCGGGGAGGGCGAAAAGCTTCTCGTCCGATTCGAAGAACGATTCCTTGACCCGCTTGAGACGCACCCGCCCCTGGCCCTGGTCCTTTTCAATGCGAAAGGGAATGAAGGCGGCCTCGAAGATGTCTTGATCGAACCCATAATCGCGCAGCGGCTCAACCAGGTCGATGAGATGGGAAACCTGGCGCGGGTCGATGATGCTGAGGCCGTCGACGTCCCAGCGCACGGGGTCGCTGACTTCGTCGACCCACCAGTTCTGGTCTTCGCCGAGGCGCACGATGCACCATTCAAGGGTGGTGGTAGATTTGGCCATAGGAGATAGGGAGAGGAAAAAGGGCCGCCGCTTGCGCGAGTCAAACCGGGAAAGGTAAATTTTTGTCGACCTTCCACAGCCGCCTCCGCCGGTCGCCGGACCGGAAATTTGAGCGCAGCGTGCAAAGTGGTTTTGAAAAAACAAGCAGAAAAAACACCCAATTTTTTCCCGATGGCCGGATCAGGGGATGTTGGGGCAAGACCGCCGGTGCAGGGTACTTGCATTTTTCCGGTGCGGCGCGCACTTTCGCGGGATGGGCTCGCTCTATGAAAATTTTTTCCGCCCCCTGTTTTTCCGCTTCGATCCGGAAATGGCGCACGAGCTGAGTGTCAAGGCGCTGCGGGTGCTGGGGGCGGTTTCGCCGCTCTGCCGCGCGATGGAATATTTCGTCCAGCTGCCGCCGGGCCGCACCCGTCCGATCGAGGCGTTCGGGCTGAAGTTTCCCAACGCCGTCGGCCTGGCGGCGGGCTTCGACAAGGACGCGGTGGCCTGGCCGGCGGCGGCGGCGCTCGGTTTCGGCCATGTCGAAATCGGCACTGTCACCCGGCTCGAGCAGCCCGGCAATCCGCGGCCGCGGCTGTTTCGC
>DASRHD010000370.1:0-7437 GCA_035650695.1 Opitutaceae bacterium | reverse complement strand
GTTTCGGCATCCAGTTTGTCGCTTCGCCGCGCCATGCCGACGGACTTGTCGTCACCGGTCCTGTTTCAAAAAACATGGAGCTGGCGCTGCGCAAGACCTGGGAGGCGATGCCGGAGCCGAAACTGGTCATTGCCGTCGGCGCCGAGGCGATCTCGGGCGGGCCGTTTGCGCAAAATCCCGAGGCGGGGCAGGGCGTGGCGGCGATCGTGCCGGTGGATCTGTTCATTCCCGGCTGGCCGCCGCATCCGCTGACTATTCTCGATGGCCTGCTCCGGCTGCTGGACCGCCTGGACGGCAGCGATCGATTTGCCAGCGCCGGGCGACCGGCCGTCGGCAAAAGCGGCTGATTTTGCCGAAGTTCGCCAGTCCGCGCCGCCATTCGACTTCTGGTTCGAAGGAGGTTATGATCGAGCCGAACGCGAGCGATGAATCGAATGCGGAAAGAGGGCGCCTCTGCGCCCACGGTATTTACCGTCGGCCACTCAACCCGGCCGATCGAAGATTTCGTGGCCCTGCTTCGGCAGCCGAGCTCATCGATGTCCGGACGGTGCCGCGTTCGCGCCACAACCCGCAGTTCAATCGCGAGACTCTGCCGCACACCCTCTCGGCGGCGGGAATCGGTTATCGGCATATGGCCGCGCTCGGCGGGTTGCGCCGCGCCGCCCGGCATTCCCTCAACGGCGGGTGGCGCCTGGCCTCATTCCGGGGCTTTGCCGACTACATGCAAACGCCGGAGTTCCAGGATGCGGTTAGTCAGCTGATCGAGCGCGCCAAGACGCAGCGCGTGGCCATCATGTGCGCGGAGGCCGTACCCTGGCGTTGTCATCGATCGCTCATCGCCGATGCCCTGGTCATTCGCGGCGTGCGGGTGGAGGACATCATGACCATGGATCGCCAGCAGCCGCATCGGCTCACCCCATTTGCCCGGGTGGACGGACTTCGGATCACCTATCCGGGAGAGACACAGCTAACGATGGACGACGTTGGCACTGCGGACAGAAATCAGCGCCGCAAGCGAAAGGTCTGATTCACACTCCGCCTAAACTTTCTAAGCGATCCCGAGCCTTTTCGATTCGGCCTCAGGCGCGGCAGGCTCAATCTTGTTTGTAATATAATACGTTACTAACCCGGAATCATCCCGGTGCTTTATGCCATCGGGGAGTGAGGCCGGCTAAATTCTAGCCGAGGACGGCCTTCAGCACCTTGCCGAGATCGGTCACGCGGTAGGGCTTGGTCAGGTAGCCGCAAAATCCCATGCCGATGAAACGCTTGGCCATTTCATCGTTGTCATAGCCGCTGGCGACGATCGCGCGCACGTCAGGATCGAGTTCGTGGAGTTGCTGGAAGGTTTCCTTGCCGCCGAGGCCGCCGATGACGGTGAGGTCGAGGATGACGGCGTCGTACGGCCGGCCGATGTTGAGGTAGCGCCGATAGAGGGCGATCGCCTCCTCGCCATTGTGCGCGATGTCGTACTTGTATTCGAGGCTGGAAAGCATCGCGCCGGTGAGGGAACAGATCTTTTCGTCATCGTCCATGAAGAGAACGCGGCCGGTGCCGAAACGGAGGGTGGGGGCGCGGCGGGCCTCGACTTCGGCCGGCCGGTCCGCCGGCGGGAGGAAGATCTTGAAGATCGTGCCTTCACCGACGGTTGAATCGACGCCGATCTGGCCACCGTGGTGATGAACGATGTTGATCACGGTGGCGAGCCCGAGGCCGGTGCCGTGTTTTTTGGTGGTGAAGAACGGATCGAAGATCTTCTGGAGATTTTCCGGCGGAATGCCGGAGCCGTTGTCCCGCACTTCAAACTCGACGTAGCTGCCGGCGGCGAGAGGCGGGATCTGGTTTTCCGCCAGCATAATGTTGCCGGCGTGCAGCCAGATCTTGCCCTGATGCCCGTCGGGCATGGCCTGGATGGCATTGATGATCAGATTCTGGAAGACCTGGAGGATCTGTGCATGGTCAACGAATACCGGCGCGACGTCGCCCGGCGCGTCGATCGCGATCTGGACGGTGGCGCCGGCGGCGGCGAGGCGCGCGGCCTCGGTGAGGATGTCGCTGGCGGCGACGACGTTCTTGGCATGCGTGCCGCCCTTGGCGAAGAGCAGCAGTTGCTTGGTCAGGGCCTTGGCCGCGAGGCAGGCTTTTTCGCTGTCGAGCAGGCCGGAGGAATCCCGGTTGTCCTTGGCGAGGGAGACGCCGCCGAGAATGGTGGTGAGCAGGTTGTTGAAATCGTGAGCGATGCCGCTGGCAAGGACCCCCAGGGACTCGAAGCGGTTGGCCTTGACCAATTCGTCGGGCGTCAGGGTCAGTTCGTCGGGATTGCGGAAGACAAAAATGACGCCTTGGGGCTGTCCCGCCGCATCGGCCACCTGGCGCCCGGTCCAGACAATGGGAACGGGCGTCGCGCCTTCGATGGCGGGGGTGAGCGCATGATGGGTGATCGGTCCGAGCGGCTCTTCCGCCGCGAGGACGCGTTCCAAGGCATCCTCGACCGTGCCAGACTCGTCGCGCGAGGTGAGACGGAGGACCTCGCCCACCGGCTGGCCGCGGGCATATTCCATCGCGTAGCCGGTGAGCTGGGCCGCCTTGGAATTGAGATAAAGGACTTTTCCCTGCGGATCGGTGACGAGCAGGGCTTCGGCAAGCAGGCCGAGGGTTTCGGCGAGGAGGGCGGGCGGAAGCGGAACGTCGCTCGCCGCCAGGGTATCGGCGGGAAGCGGGGCGTGGAAGCCGACGACGCGCTGCAACTCGTGCTGGTGCGAGAGCTGACGGTGCACGCCGAGCAGGACCGGAATAAAATGTCCGTCCTTGTGCCGCAGGCGGCCGGATTCGAGATAGGCCGTCTCCCCGGCGTGACGGGCAAGGAAAAAGGCCTCGAGGCCGCCCTCCGCCTCGTCGGGCGGAAGCGATTTGCGGAAGGTTTCGGCCGAATCGAGATTCTCGTTTTCGGCATAGCCGAGCAGGCGCCGCCAGGCCGGCGAGAGCCAGAAACGCTTTTGCCCGAAATCGAATTCAAACGCGCCGACCGGCCCGTCGCCAGTGAGGCGGCGGACGCGTTCTTCGCCGGCCAGCGCCGTCTCCTCCTGTTCCTTGCGCTCGGTGATGTCGACGTGTGCGCCGATCACGCGCTCGAGGGCGCCGCCCGGCCCGAAGATTTGCACGCCATTGCTCTGAATCCAGACGTAATGGCCGCGGCGGTGCTGCATGCGGAACTCGAGGACGAAAGGGCGCACGCCAGCCGAGGACCGTTTGACCATGCGGTCGGGTGCGGCGGCGGAGTCGTCGGGATGGAGGAGCTTGAGCCAGGTATCGTAAGTATTGGCGAGCTCCTGATCGGCAAAACCAAGCAGTTTTTTCCAGCCGGAGGAATAATAAACGCAGCCGTCCTTGAAATTGAGATCAAAGAAACCGATCGCGCCTTTTTCGGCGAGAAGGGAAAGGCCGGACAGCTCGTCGGGCAGGGCGGGAACCGCGCCGGCGCTGGCGGGATCTGGCGCCGGCCGCACATGCGCGAGATAGAACACGGTCGAGCCGGGAAGCTTTTCCAGCCGCACCATGACCTCGCGATGGGCTCCCTCGCGGGGTTGCGCGGTGAGCGTGACCGGTTGATCGAGCGCTGCCGCCAGAATCACCTCCCATTGCGACTCCAGCCAGTCGGGCGCGCGGGACGTCACTTCGAAGAAAAACAGGTTGGGGAAGGCTTCGCCGATGAGTTCGGTATCGCCGGTCTGCCAGAGCCGCCGCGCCGTCGCGCTGGCCAGGGTGATGTGCCCCTGGGCGTCCAGGGCAAGAACGGCCGTCTCCTCCCCGGGGGGTTGTCGGGAGGATGCAGAGGGCGAATTGAGCTTGGGCTGCACTGGCATGAAAAAGCGGCGGCCGTTGCCAAAAAGGTCTGCCGCCGATCATTATTTTTGCTGAAACTTTAAATATCAATCTGTAAAAATAACAACTTTATTTACAGTCTTAGCTAGGGCCATTCGGTTGCTATTACTTCTTTTTTACTCGAATTACGAATTAGTTAGGGAGTTCTGCTTAAGCCATGCCGTCGCCCTCCCATGGAGAAAATCGATGAACGCTGGATGCTCGTTCAGACAGGGAATAGGGGTGAAAGACTCTCCGCCGGCGCTGAGAAAGGTCTCGCGCCCGGCGATGCGGATCTCCTCCAGGGTCTCCAAGCAGTCGGCGGTAAACGCTGGCGTAATGATGAGGAGGCGCTTTTTCCCCGCGGCGGGCAGCCGCCTCAGTTCCAGGTCGGTGTAGGGCTGAAGCCACGGTTCGCCGGCGAGCCGCGATTGGAAGGAGACCGACCAGCGCGCCGGGTCCAGTCCGGCGCGGCGGGCAAAGGCGCGGCTGGTCTGGAAAATCTGCGCACGGTAGCAGGTGGCGTGGGCCGGGGAACAGACCTCGCAGCAGTCCTTCACCACCAGGCAATGGGCCCGCGAGGAGTCGGCCTCGCGCATGTGCCGCGCGGGCAGGCCGTGATAGCTGAAGAGGAAATGGTCGTAGTTATTTTCCAAATACGGCCGGGCGCTCGCCACCAGGGCCTCGAGGTAGTCGTCATCGGCAAAGAACGGCTGGACCATGGTGAGGCGCGGCGCGGGGGAAAGTTTGGCGGCTTCGGCAAAGGCTTTCACCACCACCGTCTCCCAGCTCGACATCGCGTAGTGCGGATACTGGGGAAAAAGCAGGATGTCGTCGATCCCGTCGGCGACGAGGCGGGCCAGGGTTTCGCCGATGCCGGGTCGGCCGTAGCGCATGGCGAGCGCGACCGGCACGGGCAGGCGCGCCGCCAGTTTTTCTCGCACCCGCTGCGAGGTGACGATAAGCGGCGAACCTTCCGGCGTCCAGATTGAGGCGTAGGCGTGGGCCGAACGCTTGGGTCGGGTGCGCAGGATCAGGCCTTCGAGCAGCAGCCAGCGGAGCGGCGCAGCCATGTCGAGCACGCGCTCATCGCCCAAAAATTCGCGCAGGTAGCGGCGCACGTCCGGCACCGAGGGCGAATCAGGCGAACCGAGGTTGACGAGCAGGACCGCTTGCTTGGGCATGGCCGCAAGTCCGCGGGGTTTGCCCGCAAAGTCAAACCACCTGCGCACCGCGTCACCGCTTGCCCACCGCCTGGATCTGCCGGATGAGGCGTCCGGTGTTCTCCGGGGTGATCCGGTCGGTCACCACCGTGGGCGGCCGGGTGGCCTTGATGTCCAGCCGCAGGCCCTTCTCCTCGCCGGGCCGGACGAACTGCTCGACGAAATCGAGTCCGCCCCGCGGCCGCAGCCAGCGGTAATAAGTGTCGATGTCGTCCGATTCGACGATGATGTCCAGATGGAGGAAGACCGAGCAATAAAGCGTCAGATCTCGAAAGGAAAGGAACCAAGTCGGCGGATTCACCAGCTGATCTCGGATGATGAGCGTCATCGCGGCGTTCAGTTAAGCAAGCTTGCGGCCAACTCTAATGCGAAAATCAAAAATTTTCCACGGGGAAATTTGCAAGCGATTTGAACCGAGCTTGCCTTTCCCGGCGCCTGCCGGCGTGCTAGAAGGGATTTTTTTATGAACACTCCGCGCAAACCCGTGCTGCTCGTGATCCGCGACGGCTGGGGCAAAAACCCGCATCCGGAACAGAATCCGTTCAACGCCGTTTTTCAGGCGAAGAAGCCGTGCGACGACCTGCTGCACGCCAAATATCCGTTCACCCTGGTCAGGGCGTCGGGCCTCGACGTCGGCCTGCCTGACGGCGTGATGGGCAACAGCGAGGTCGGCCACGAAAACATCGGCGCCGGCCGCATCGTCGACCAGGAGCTGGTCCGCCTGAACAAGCTGTTCTCGGAAAAGCGCCTCGCCGCCAATCCGGTCTGGCGGGGGGTGGTCGAGCGGGTGAAATCCCGCCGCTCCCGTCTCCACCTCATGGGACTGGTTTCCGACGCCGGCGTCCACGGCATGCTCGAGCATCTCTACGGCATTCTCCGCCAGGCCAAGGCGGACGGTGTGGCCGAGGTGTTCATCCACGCCTTCACCGACGGTCGCGACACGCCGCCGACGAGCGGGCTCGGCTACATCCGCCAGGTCGAGGCCGAATGCAACAAGATCGGCCTGGGCCGGATCGCCAGCGTGTGCGGCCGCTTTTGGGCGATGGATCGGGACAACCGCTGGGACCGGGTGAGCAAGGCCTATTTCGCGCTCACCGGCAAAAAAGCCGAGGCCACCGCGCCGAGCGCCGCGGCCGCCGTCCAGCAGTATTACGACAAGCCGCTTAGCGAGACGCAAAAAGGCGACGAGTTCATCGTGCCGACCTGGGTGGTCGGCGCCGACCAGCGGCCGATTGCCGCGATCAGCGACGGCGACGCCGTTGTCTTCTACAATTACCGCGGCGACCGCCCGCGTGAGATCACCCGGGCCTTCGTGATCGACGGCTTCAAGGATTTCGACCGGGGGCCGAAGCTCGATCTTTATTACGCCACCATGACCGAGTACGAGACCGGTCTCCCCGTGCACGTCATCCTGCCGAAGCCGGAAAAGTTGAAAAACATCCTCGGCCAGGTGGTGAGCGACGCCGGCATCGCGCAGTTTCGCTGTGCCGAGACGGAAAAAAATCCGCACGTGACTTTTTTCTTCAACAATTACCGCAAGGAGCCGTTTCCGGGCGAGGAACGCGCCTGCCCGCCGAGCCCGAAGGTGCCGACCTACGATATGCAGCCCGAGATGTCCGCCGCCGAGGTGACGAAGACGGCAAAAGAGGCTATCCTCTCCGGCAAGTACGGGTTGGTGGTGGTCAACTACGCCAACCCCGACATGGTCGGCCACACCGGCTCGCTCCCCGCCGCGATCAAGGCGGTCGAGACGGCCGACCACGGAGTGGGGGAGCTGCTCGCCGCGCTGGAGAAAATGGGCGGACGAGCCGTGATCTGCGCCGATCACGGCAACTGCGAACAGATGTGGGATCCGGTGCACAACGCTCCCCACACCTCGCACACGCTCAATCTCGTCGAGGTGTTTGTCGTGGGCGACGGTTTTGCCGCCGGCAAAACCAAAATGCGCGACGGCGGCCGCCTGGCCGACATCGCCCCGACGCTGCTGCAGCTGATGGGCCTGCCCCAGCCGCCGGAAATGACGGGAAAAAGTTTGATTGCCGGCTGACCGCCCGGCGCCTTTCCTCCTCGCCGCCGAACTCTGCGCATGAAATTTTTTGAGGCTAGCGAACTGGACCAAGGTTTTCAGTCGCGCATGGCCGAGTACGATGCGTTTGTCCGCCGGCGGGTCGGGCCGGACTTTGCCTATCCGCTGCGGATGCGCGATTGGGAACTCGACCAGGTGCTCCAGCGGCTGCCGGCGGTCCCGGGAGACTACGCCATACTCGATACCGGCTCGTTCAACACTTATCTGGGCCTCTGGCTTGCCCGGGTGGGCCGCCGGGTGGTGGTGTCCGACCTGTTCGGCGCCCGC
>DASRHD010000369.1:0-8237 GCA_035650695.1 Opitutaceae bacterium | reverse complement strand
GCCCTCGAATTTGCCGCCCGCGGCCATGAGGTCACGATCTTTTCCCGCCGCTGGCCGGGTTTTGCCAATGAGGAACTGATCTCCGGCGTGCGCCACGTCCGCCTGCCGGGCCGGACGCACACGCTGCAATTGTGGCGGAATTTGCTGCGTGATTTTTTCTGGAGCCAGCGGCTCTCCCGCCTCCTGCCACCGGCCGACATCGCGATTGTCAACTGCGTGGCGCTTCCCCTTTGGCTGGGGCGGTTTCGCCCCGACGCCGGCCGCGTGGTTTTGCATGCCGGACGGATGCCGAAGGGCCAGTTCCGATTTTACCGGCGGATCGCCCGCGTGCTCGCCCCCAGCACGGCGGTGCAGAAAAAAATCGCGGCGGAAAATCCCCGCCTCGCCCGGGTCACGCGGACCGTGGGCAATCCCATCGCCTGGCGCGAACTCGAAAAAGCGCCCGCCTCGGGGCTGCCGGCGGTGTCGCTCACGGTCGGCTACGTCGGACGGTTGCACCGCGAGAAAGGCCTAGACCTGCTCGTTGCCGCGCTGAGTCTGCTCGCCGGGAAAAAAAATCTTCCCCCTTGGCGCGTCCTTCTGTGCGGACCGGCCGACGTGGCGCGAGGCGGCTCCGGTCCGGCCTACGCCGAAGGCCTGACCCGGCGCCTGACGGAAATTCTATCCACCGGCAACTGCACAATTCTGCCGCCGACATTTGACGAGACGGCCTTGAAAAAAGTTTACCAGGATATCGATATTTTCTGTTATCCCAGCCTGGCCGAGCAGGGCGAGACCTTCGGCGTCGCCGTGGCCGAGGCCATGGCGGCGGGCGCCGTGCCGATCGTGTCGCGACTCGCCTGTTTCACGGATTTTGTCGCCGACGGCGAGAATGGCTTGGTGTTCAACCACGCCGCCGGCGATGCGCCGGCATGTCTCGCCGCCGCCCTGGAACAATTGCTCATTGATCGCGAACGCCGGATTCGGCTGGCCGGCGCCGCCCGCCGCGCCAGCGCGCGGTTCGATTTTTCCTCTTTTGCCGACGGCCTGCTGGCCGATTTCACCGGCCTGACCGCTGCGGACGCCTGAGCTTCCGCGTTGCAACGCCGCCGGTCGCGATCATCATTCCTTCCACTTCCGTGCCCAGCGCCGAAAAGCCTTATCTCGGTCAAGGTTGCGTGACACCCTACTCCAAGCGTGAATTGCTGGCGCGCGGAGTCTGGGCGCTGGTGCAGGCGACGCTCTTTCGTTGGAGTCCCCGGCCGTGCCATGGATTTCGCGCCTGGTTGCTCCGGCTGTTTGGCGCCAGCATTCCCGAGCCCGGCAAGGTGGTGATTTTTCCCACCGCCCGGATTCTTTTTCCGAAAAAACTCACACTCGCTCCTCGGGCGATGATCGGTCCACATGTCCTGCTCTACAATCTGGCGCCCATCACCCTCTCCTATGGCGCCAATCTCAGCCAGTACTGCCATCTTTGCGCCGGGACCCATGATTTTATGCGCTGGAGCATGCCGCTGGTCGCCCGGCCGATCGTGATTGGAGAAAATGCTTGGCTGGGCGCAGACGTTTTTGTCGGACCGGGCGTGACCGTCGGCGAGCTGTGCGTCGTGGGGGCCCGCGCGGTGGTCGTCCGCGACCTGCCGCCGCGAAAAATCTGCGCCGGGGCACCCTGCCGCCCGCTCAAGGAACGGCTGCCACCGCAGTGAAATGAGACTCATCCATATTCTGCCCAGCGCGGAATCGCAGTATGGCGGACCGAGCCGGGCGGTGCCGTCGCTCGCCGCGGCGCAAGCCAGGCAGGGACACGTGATCGAATTGCTCACGACTGGACCGCGCGTGGAAAGTCGGGTTGAAAACAACCTATCCACCCGTGTCTTTCGGCGCGGCCGGCCGAAAAACATCTGTCCTTCGCCGGAGATGCGGAACTACCTGCGGACGCAAGCGTGCGATTGTCTGCATGTCCACGGCCTCTGGCTCCGTACCCTTCACTATGCTCACGCGCATGCCAGCGCTCACCATATCCCATTCATCATAGCGCCTCGCGGCATGATGAGTCATTGGGCCTGGCATCATCATCGTTGGAAAAAAAGGCTGGCTGAGTATTTCATCCATCCGGGAGCCTTCGCGGCCGCTCGCGGCTGGCACGCCACAAGCGCCGTCGAAGCGGACGATATTCGGGCGCGAGGCTTCACCCAGCCGATCTGCGTCGCGCCCAACGGAGTCAACCCGCCCGATCCGGCGTCGGCCGAGGATGCTACGGCCTACTGGCGGGCCGCCTGTCCCGCCGCCTTTTCCCGGCCGACCGCACTCTTCTATTCCCGGTTTCATCGAAAAAAAAGGGTGATCGAGCTGATTGATCTGTGGCTGGCGCATGCGCCCGCCGACTGGCTTTTGCTCATGGTCGGCATTCCGCAGACTTACGGCGTGGAGGAGCTTTCGCATTACGTTCATCAGCAATCGGGCAAGAGCCGCGTCGAAATCTTCGACGGCAACGGTCTGCCCGCTCCCTATGGGGCGGCCTCACTTTTCCTGCTGCCGTCACATTCGGAAAATTTCGGGCTGGCGGTGGCCGAAGCCATGGCCCACGGACTGCCGGTGGTTGTGACCGACACCATGCCGTGGGCGGCGATCAATCAAAACCAGACTGGCTGGTGCGTGCCTTGGCAGCACTATGCGCCTGCCTTGCGCGCCGCCCTAGGCGAAAGTGCAGAGGCCCGCCGGGCGCGCGGCGCGGCGGCCCGGGAATGGGTGTTGGCCGAATTTTCCTGGGAAAAGTCTGCGCAGCTCCTGTTGCAATTTTATGCCGGCTTGGGCCGCGCCCTATGAATCTGCCCGTCTCTCGTTCCTCGTCCCTCCGGGCTTGCCCCCCTCCCGACGCGAATCCGACGCGGTCGCCGCTTGGCAACTGGGAAAAGGCCGCGCTCGCCTATGCCGGTATTCTCGTGGTCTTCGCCTCCTGGGCCTTCGGCGGCAACGTCGACTGGAGCCGCCGACTGATTTCGTGGTCAGGGCTGGCCGGCGCCCTGCTTGCTGTTGCCGCAGCCGTTCATGGCGACGGCCGCCGACGTTTGCTGGGTTTGTGGCCGCTTCTGGCCTTCAACGCCGTCGTACTGGCAAGCAGTTTTAATCCCAGTTTTTCCGCCCGGCATTTCAACGGCGAAACCGTCCTCGTGCACACCGGGGGGACCTCTTGGTGGCCGAGCACGGCCGACCCGGCCGCCTCCCGGCGCGCACTCTGGATTTTCGATGCCGTGTTTCTTGCCGGATTCAATCTTCTGCTGCACGTGAGGCAGCGAAGGGCTCTGCGCGGACTCCTGACGGTCACAGCCGCCAACGCGCTGGTCCTCTCAGTTTTCGGCACGCTGCAAAAACTGACCGGCGCCGGCCTCTTCTTCGGGCTGCGGCAATCGCCCAATCCCTTTTTTTTCTCGAGCTTCATTTACCACAATCACTGGGGAGCGTTCATTGTCCTGGCCGTCGCGGCCTCGGCCGGGCTGGTTTTTAATTTCTCCACCCGCCACCAAGCCCGGGATTTCTGGCATTCGCCGGCCTTCGGCGGCACGGTGGGGTTGTTTTTCATGGCCCTGACTGCGCCGCTCAGTGAATCGCGGTCCGGCACGGTGCTGATTGGCCTTCTCCTGGCCACCATGCTCGGGCATGCCTGGTGGCGCAGTCAAAGAAAACAGGCCTTTTCGGCCAAACGCACGGCATGGATGCTGGCCGGGATGCTCTTCGTCGCGGCCGTCCTAGCTTTCACCGCCTACGAGCTGGACCAACGCGGCATAAACAAGCGGGCAGAGCTGACCCGGCAGCAAATGGAAGAATTGCACGCCAACGGCCTGGGCAGCCGGGGCGTACTTTACCGCGACACGTGGCGCATGGCTTGTGACCAGCCATGGCTGGGATGGGGCTTCGGCAGTTACTCCATGGTTTTCCAGCTTTACAACACCCAGCATTCGGTGGACCGGCTGCCGGTATTTTATGCCCAGGCTCATTCTGACTGGCTGCAAAGCCTCGCTGAGACCGGCTTGGTCGGCACGGCGCTGACCGGACTACTCGCTGCATTGCCCCTCCTCCGCTTGCGCCGACGACACCTCGCCGATCCGGTGGTGCTTTATACGCTGCTCGGCTGCGCCTTGATCCTGCTTTACGCCTGGATCGAGTTTCCTTTCGAGTGTCCCGCGGTGGCGGCGACTTTTTGGATAAATTTTTTCAGCGCGGTGCGTTGTGGCCAGCTCGCGCCCGCGGGCGAGAAAGCACGCTAATAATGTTTTCCGTTCTCATCCTCACCCTCAACGAAGAGCACAATCTTCCCGCCTGCCTCGCCTCGGTCGCCCCCTGCGATGATATCGTGGTTCTTGATTCGGGATCAGCCGACCGGACGGTGGAGCTGGCAAGGTCCGCCGGGGCCCGGGTGTGGGTTCATCCTTTCACCAATTTTGCCCAACAGCGCAACTACGCCCACGCCACCATCGATTTCCGGCACCCCTGGGTTCTCCATCTCGACGCCGACGAGCGCCTGACCCCGGCATTGTTCGAGGAGTGCGCCCGCTGTCCCGACGATGCACCTTACAATGGCTGGTGGATCGCGCCCAAAATGCTTTTTTTTGGCCGCTGGGTGCCGCATTGCACGGATTATCCCGCCTGGCAGGCGCGCCTGGTGAGGGCGCGGGGATTTGAGTTCATTCAGGTCGGCCACGGCCAGCGCGAAGCGCCAGGGATGCGGATGGGGCGACTGCGGGAGAACTACCTGCATGAAATGATGGCCGGCGGCGTGGACGAGTGGCTGGCCAAGCATCGACGCTATGCGCGCGAGGAGGCGGCCGCTTATCTTGCGGCCCCTCAGCCCGAATGGCAGGGCTTGTTTTCAGCCAGCGCCTTGGTCCGCCGGCGGGCCTGGAAAAAGCTAAGCTATTCCCTTCCCTGCCGAAGCACGCTTCGTTTTGTTTATCAATACGCGCTGCGCCGGGGATTTCTCGACGGCGCGGCCGGCTTTCGCTACTGCCGGCTGCTCGCCCGCTACGAGGGATTCACCGCGCGCGCGCTGCGCGAAATGAAACGGCCGCCTCGATCCTGATGGCGATAATCTTTGTCAATCGCTTCTACTGGCCCGACGAGCCGGCCACGGCCCAGCTGCTCACTGATCTGGCGGAATCACTGGCGGCGGCGGGGAACGAGGTGGCGGTCATCGCCAGCCGCAACCGAAAGCTGAAGGCACCGCGCGAGGAAGTCCGCCGCGGCGTGCGCATCTGCCGCGTCGGCGGGACACGGTTCGGTGAAAAAAATTTGATCGGCCGCGCCGTTGATTTCCTCATCTTCTCGCTCGGCGCCCTCCTCCGCCTCGCGCGCATCGTCCGGCAGGGAGACGCCGTCGTGATCATGACCGATCCGCCCTTGCTGGGTATTCCCGCCGCCGCGCTGACCCGAAGCCGGCGGGCGCGCCTTCTACATTGGGTGCAGGATATTTACCCGGAAATCGCCATGGCGGTGACCGGATCCACCTGGCTGCGCTGGCTCCGTCCCTGGCGGGACTGGGCCTGGCGCCAGGCCGAATACTGCGTGGCACCGGGCGACGACATGGCCGAGCTAATCCGCCGGCGTGGCGCCAATGCCGTGGTGATTCCAAATTGGGCTCCAGGCGGCCTCGCTCCGACGACGGCGGATGACTTGCGCACCACTTGGGGCCTGCGGGAAAAATTCATCGCCGCCTATTCCGGAAATCTCGGCCGCGTTCATGAGCTGCTGCCCCTGCTGGACGCGGCGGAGGCGCTGCGGGACGAAACCAATATCGCCTTTATTTTCATCGGCAATGGGGCGCAGCGCCCGGCCCTGGAAAAAGCGGTCAAAACCCGCGGTCTGAGCCGGGTTTATTTTTTCCCCCCGCAACCCCGGGAGCAGCTAGGGAAAACGCTCGCGTTGGGTGATGCCCACTTTGTCACTCTGCGGGCCGGCTGCGAACAACTGGTGTTTCCGAGCAAATTTCACGGCATCGCCGCCGCCGCCCGGCCGGTGCTGTTTGTCGGCCCCCGGGATTGCGCTCTGGCGCGTCTGGTGCGCAAGCAGAATCTGGGCCTGGCTTTCACGGCCGAGGAAACAACGCCGCTGGCCGATGCCCTTCGGCTCCTGCGCGACGATCCGGCACGGCGGCGGGCGTTGGGCGAGGCAGCGGCGAGGTTTGACCGCGAGAGCGGTGGTTTTAACCACGCCGTTGCCGCCTGGCAAAAAATTTTCCAATCTCCCTCCGGCAAAACCGAAAAGAATATCGTCGCCGGCTGACTTTCCATGCCTCTGCCTCGTCGAATCGCCCTCCTCCTGGCCCTGCTTGACCTGATTTCCCTGGTCGTGGTGTTCAATTTCGTCGGTTACCTTCGCGGCCTGGGGGTGCACGGAATGATTTTTTCACCGCTGCTCGCGCCTTTTGCCTTCCTGGTTATCGCCATTTATTTGGTGGATGGGTACAAGTCACGAACCGACATGATGGGGGTCGATTATACGAGCCAGCACATCCTCGCGCTCGGCTCGACGCTCGTCACCACCCTGCTGCTGACTTATGCGATCATCCCCAGCGGTTATCCCCTGCAACAGAGCCGCATGGTCATTGCCCTGAGTTTTTTTCTCCTCACCCCTGTAACGCTCGGCTATCGGCGGCTGGTCTATCAACGGCAGCTGCGGGCGCGCGGGCGCCGCGCCATCGTGTTTCTGGGCGACCCGGCAAGCTGCGCCGCCTTCAATGAAGAATGCGCCAAAATCGGGCTCGACCGGCCGGTGATCCTTGCCACGACCGATGCTTCCGCCGTGACCTCAGGCGGATTGAAAATCGAATTGTTCGACACCGTTCTTGGTCAGCTGGAGCACGGTGAGGCCGCGATCGAGGCCATGGTCCTGCGCGAGTCGAACCGCGAATTGCGGCCCGACCTTACGGAAAGGCTGGTCGACCTCTATTTCGCCGGCGTGCCCACCTATACGTTGGAATTGTTCCACCAGATCTATTGGCGGAAAATCCCGCTTTATCGCTTGAACCCCACCTGGCTTTTCCAGGAGGGATTCGAGATCGCCCGCGAGCCGTTCTCCGAACGCCTGAAGCGGGTCAGCGATGTCGGCCTCTCGCTGCTTGGCCTGCTGCTCAGCGCGCTTCCCATCGCCCTCGCCGCCGTCGCGATCAAGCTGGAGGATCGCGGTCCGGTGTTTTTTGTGCAAGTCCGCGTGGGCAAGAACCACCGGCCTTTCCGGCTTTTTAAACTCCGCACCATGCGCACCGATCAGACCGGTGCCGACACGCCCTACACGCAGAAAAATGACCGGCGCGTCACGGTGGTGGGGAAATTTCTCCGCGCCTCACGCATCGACGAGCTGCCCCAGCTCTGGAACGTGCTGCGCGGCGACATGAGCCTGATCGGTCCGCGGGCCGAATGGGACCGCTTGGTCGAAGATTACGAACGTCAGATTCCCTGCTATTATTTCCGTCATCTGGTGAAGCCGGGCATCACCGGCTGGGCCCAGGTCAACTATCCTTATGGCGCGAGCCTGGAAGACACCGTCCGCAAGCTGGAATACGATCTCTATTATATCCGGCATTTTTCCTTCGTGCTCGATGCCTCGATCGTGCTGAAGACAATTCATATCATGCTCTTCGGCAAAGGCCGGTAACGGGTGGATTTTCTTGCTCCGCCGCGCCACCGGACGGACAGTTGGATTTTTGCCGGGAGGATTTTTCATGAAGATTTACGATTTCCTGGTCATTGGCGGGGGCAGCGCCGGCTATAACGCGGCCCGCGCTTCCGTTGCGCTCGGTCAGCAAACCGCGGTGATCGACGGTGCACCCAAGCTCGGCGGTCTTTGCATCCTGCGCGGGTGCATGCCTTCGAAGACGCTGCTTTACGCCGCCGACGTCCTGCATCTGGCCCAGAGCGGGAAAAAATTCGGGCTAAAGGTTCGCCGCGCCGACGCCGACATGCCGGCGATGCAAGGGCGCAAACGCCGCCTCATCGACGAATTCGCCCGCTATCGGGTGCAACAACTCACGACGGGCAAATTTGCGCTTTTCCGGCAACGCGCCCGTTTTCTCGATACCCACACCGTTGAATTGGCTAACGGCAAAAAGCTGCGGGCCCGACACATCCTGGTCAGCACCGGCTCGGTTCCGGATCTGCCTCCGGTTCCGGGCTTAGCGGAGACGCCCTGCTGGACGAGCGATGACGTCCTCGCCCTCGATTTTGTCCCCCGCAGCGTGATCGTGCTCGGGGGAGGAATCGTTGCCT
>DASRHD010000368.1:0-2907 GCA_035650695.1 Opitutaceae bacterium | reverse complement strand
GCTGCCACGCAGGGGTGGGCATACCTGCGGAATTACTGGAACCGCACGGCGCGGCCCGAGAAATGTCCGCCGAGACTAACGGTGCAATTACAGATAGGGAAGCACCGCCCATGACGATTCCCGCGAAATACGAGAACGGCGTCTTCAAGCCACTGGAAGACGTGAAGCTCACGGAAGGCACCAAGGTCGAAGTGCATGTCCCCGAGGAATCCGCCCCAAAGCGGCCAAAGTCCGTACGAGACTGGCCGATTTTCGGCATGTGGGCCGACCGCGAAAACATCCCTGACCGGTGTGACGTACGAGGACCGCATCCGCAAGCCACGCTACTGAGCCTGGCTGTGATCTGAGGGCCCACCTCGTCGATACCAAGGTCATCGTAGACGCTACGCGTGGAAGTGCTGCGGCGGCCACTGATTGCCGCCACGGCTTTCGAAGAAGGGCCGACGCTCGCCACCAAAAATCGCAAGCACTTCCAAATGATCAGCGATCTTACCCTCGAAGTGCCCAACTATTGAGCCGCGCCGGTCTCGGCCAGCCGTTCCCGCATTCGTCGGCGATGGATCGGGCACGCGGCATCGAAGGTGGGCATAGTTTTGGGCACACCGCGCAAAATTTGAATCCGGCAAAAACGGCCTCGGGGTCGCAACCCACGCTGACTCCGTTTGCTCGCGCCTAAGCCCTTTTGTTCCCGTCGGAACGTTCGCCAGATTTCAGACTCCAGCCCGCTCCCGTGCTATGTCTGAATCAGAAAGGTCGTATGCTTGTCTCCCAGCACGGTACCAGCCCCGGAATTGGGTTCGTTTCGCAATTTCACCCCGCAGCTCCAGACCGCCGACCCTCTCGACCAATCGGAAGCAGGGTTGCCGCACCGCAGAAGGCGGTCCCGAATTGGGTTCGTTTCGCAAAGTCAACCCGCAGCGTCCAGGCCGCCGCCTCCCGGCCGATCCCTTGCCTACATCCGGGAATCCCTCACGCCAGATTGGGTTCGTTTTCGAAATACCAACCGCCTTGTTTTCTTCAGCTTCATCTCCAAAATGGCTTCGTTTCGTAATTTCGCCCGACCGCTCGCGGACGACCGGAACCCGTATCCTACCTGTGTTATCCTTTTGCCCAAGATGCGATCCCTTCTCGCCTTGTTCGCCTTCAGTGCCGGCCTCGCCGCCGCCCAGGATGGAGCCGCGCTCTACAAACAAAGTTGCGCGCAATGCCACGATGGCGGCATGGACCGCGCTCCCAGCCGTGACGCTCTCAAGGCCATGTCCGCCGATCGTGTCCTGGCTGCCATGGAGACTGGGCCCATGATCTCGATGGCCAGCCGCCGCACCGCACTCGAGCGCCGTGCCATCGCCGAATTCGTCAGCGGCAAAGCGCTCACGGGCGTTCTCGAAACCAAGCCGCTGCCGCAGGCTATGTGCGCGCCGCAAACCGGCGGCTTCGATCCGGCCGCCGGGCCCGCCTGGAGCGCCTGGGGCGTGAACACCAGCAACACGCGATTTCAGGACGCCGCCGCTGCCGGCCTCACCGCCTCCGATGTGCCGCGCCTCAAAGTGAAATGGGCCTTCGGTTTCCCCGGCGATCAGAGCGCCAACGCGCATCCCACCATCTTCGGCGGGCGCATCTTCGTCGGCAGCGCCGGCGGCACCGTCTACTCCCTGAGCGCCGCCACCGGTTGCATTCACTGGTACTTCGACGCCGGCTCCACCGTTCGCGGAGCCATTGCCGTCAATCGCATCCAGACCGCCGCTGGTCCCCTCAATGCCGCTTTCTTCGGCGATGGCCGCGCCTACATGTACGCCGTCGACGCCGCCTCGGGCAAGCTGTTGTGGAAGACGAAGGTCGACGACTTCCCGGTCGCAGGAATCACCAGCTCACCGCAGTTCTACAACGGCCGGCTTTATTTCGGCATCAAGTCCGGCGAAGAAGCCTCCGGCGCCGACCCGAATTACGAGTGCTGCCGGTTCCGTGGCAGCGTGGTCGCGCTCGACGCCGCCACCGGCAAGCAGGTCTGGAAGACCTACACCATCGACCAGCCCAAACGCACCAAGAAGAACGCGAAAGGCGTTCAAATGTGGGGACCTTCCGGCGCGCCAATCTGGAGCACGCCTGTCATCGATCCCCGCCGCAATGCGGTCTACGTCACCACTGGCGACAACTACTCCGAGCCGCCCACGCGCACCAGCGACGCCTTCATGGCCCTCAATCTGGACACCGGAAAAGTTCTGTGGTCGCGCCAGATGACCGCCGACGATGCCTACACCGCCGCCTGCCGCCTGCCCGATAAAACCAACTGTCCGATCAACGGCCCCGATTTCGATTTCGGCGCCTCGCCGATTCTCGTCGCGCTACCCAACGGAAAGCGCGCTCTGCTCGCCGGCCAGAAATCCGGCATCGTGCACGCCATCGATCCCGATCAGCAAGGTGAAGTCCTCTGGCAGGTGCGTGTCGGCAAAGGCGGCACCATGGGCGGCGTGCAGTGGGGCTCGGCCGTTGACCAGCAGAATATCTACGTCGCGGTCTCCGATATCAAGCGCGTCATGCTGACCTTCAGTACCCTCACCGACGCCGATCCCAACCAGGGCGGCGGTATGTACGCGCTCCGTCTCGCGACCGGCGAAAAGGTCTGGTACACACCGCCGTTTTCCTGCGGCGATCGCAAACGCTGCAGCCCCGCGCAATCGGCCGCCGTCACCGCCATTCCGGGCGTGGCGTTTTCCGGCGCGGTCGATGGCCACCTGCGCGCCTACTCCGCCTCGGATGGCAAGGTCATTTGGGATTTCGATACTGTCCGTGACTACAAAACCGTCAACGGCGTCGAAGCTCGCGGCGGCTCCATCGATGGCCCGGGCGCCGCCATCGCCGGCGGCACACTCCTCGCCAACTCTGGGTACGTCAGCGCCGGCGGCATGC
>DASRHD010000367.1:0-2842 GCA_035650695.1 Opitutaceae bacterium | reverse complement strand
CAGAAAGCCTGAGCTACACCGGCAGCGGCGCCACCACCTCGGTCCAGACCGATGCCAACTCCAGCGGTGGCAAATGGGTGGAGCTCGCCGGCAACAGCATCGGCGACCACATCGATTTCACCGTGCCGAACGTCCCCGCCGGCACCTACCAGCTGAAGATGGAATGGAAGGGCAATAATAGCCGCGGCATCCTCCAGCTCTCGGTCGACGGCACCAACCTCGGCCCGACGCTTGACCAGTACTCCTCAGGCCAGACCTATCCGACCACGACCTTCGGCAACGTGACCTTCAGCACCGCCGGCAGCCACGACGTGCGCCTGACCGTCACGGGCAAGAACTCCGCCTCCAGCGGCGAAATTCTCTCCGCCGACAAGTTCACCTTCATCGGCCAGTAAGAAACAGCACTTCCTTGCGACCCAATCCGGGTCGCCTGCCCAACCGCGGAGATTCAATTCTCCGCGGTTTTTGTTTTGAAGACTGCCGCTGCCGGGCTTCGCCGCGCAACGAGTTTGCGTATATTTTGGCTTGCGGCGCCGATCTTTCGGCCACGAAACGGAATCTGGCCCATTCGGGCGGTAGCCCGCTCCCCAAAATTATCCGTCTTTCCTTTTGTCCGGCCGCATCGCGGGCGCTTCCAGTACCGCCGCAAGATCCGTTTCCCTCGCGAATATGCCCCTTCTCTCTCCCGTCATGAAGATTCTCCACTGGCGCCGGTTCTGCCTGCCGGGCATCAGCCTCGCCCTTGTCCTCGGCGCGGGATACGCCGCCGCCGAGCCGCTTGCTGATGGCGTGGCGGTCAACGGCTGGACCATTCTTTCTCACAGTGAACCGGACGATCTGGCGATGATCGCCGCGGCACGGACTTACAACATCAATCACCTTCAGCTTTCCCACCTCGTCCTCAGCGACCTGCGGCAGATCAAGGACGATTCGCGGGCGGCATTCGTCAACCGCCTGATCGACGCAGCCCACCATGCCGGCATTCCCGAGGTCGTGCTCTGGGACCACACGCTCTACGATCTCGATTATTATCCGGCAAAATTCCGCACCGGACCCAATGGCACGCTCAACCTCGATTCGCCGGAATTTTGGGAATGGCTGAAGGCGGACTACCGCGCCATGCTCGACCGCGTCCCGCACGCGGACGGCCTCGTCCTGACCTTCATCTCCACCGGTGGGCGGGCCGAGCAGCAGTTCTCAAAAAAATGGACGAAGAACGAGGAGAAGATCGCCGCGGTGGTGAATGCGGTGGCGGACGTCGTGATCGGCGAGCGCCACCTCCATATTTATGCGCGCACCCTTTCCTCGACCCACCAGGACTACGACAATATTTTGCGCGCGGTAAACCTGTTCAAGTATCCGCAGATCCGGCTGATGATGAAGGAGACGGTGGAAGACACCTTCCTCACCCACCCGCAGGAGAGCCACGCCGGCGCAATCGACCGGCCGACCCTGCTGGAGTTCGATCCGACCGGTGAATTCAACGGCCAGGGCGTCATTGCCGGTACTTTTGTCGAATTTATCCTCCAGCACTGGCGGGCTATCGCCCACCGGCCGCACCTCATCGGCTATACGGCGCGGACCGACCGCTTTGGTTCCACCCGCCTCGTCGGCAAGCCGGGCGAGATCAGCCTCTACGCCTTGAAGCGCGCGGCCGAGGATCCGCAGATCACCGCCGAGCAGGTCTATGATGAATTCATCACCGCGCATTACGGCGCGGCGGCGGTGCCCGACGTGAAGGCCGCCTTCAAAAACGCCTATAACATCATCACCTGCTCGCTTTACACCCTCGGCACCTCCTCGGCGAATCACTCCCATCTGGAATTCGAACCGTTCGTGACGAGTTACATCAACTATGCCGCGGGCAAATGGCTGGACACACCGGTGCTTTATCTCCGGCACGGCCTGAACAAGGAAGTGCACGCCTGGCGCGACGTGATCGATCACATTGCGCCGGCGTTCGCCAAGGATCCCACCCAGCCGCCGTGGCAGCAGGTGCCCTGGGTGCTGCAGCAGGGATGGATCCACCCCGGGGAAGGCATGGACGAACCGACCCTGCGCGACATCATCACCGAGAAAAAATTCGGCGTGGCCCTGGCGGAGGATTCGCTGCGTCACATCGAAAAGGCACACGATGCGCTCACGCCGGACGCCTACGCCGACCTGCACGCCTATTTCGAGCGCACCCTGCTGACGGCACGGCTGCAGGCCGCGACCGCCTCCGCCTATTTCGGTTTCCGGGTATGGTGCCGCGGCACGTCGTACCGCACGCCGTTCGTGCGCGCCGCCGTCGAGGAGGGCATCGGTGAGATCAAAAAACTGGCGCCGACCATCCGGAGTTATCCGGCCAAGCCGCCGGTCGGCCAGTGGGACTGGGCGAAAGATGCGGACATCGCGGAGACCTACGTGCGCTGGATCACGCAGGACGGCTGGCCAGCCGACGCCACTGTCGAATTCAAGCTTTTGCAAAAGGTCCTTCCCGACATCATGCCGACGATGAATTTTCACGATCCGTTGCCCAATCCGAATGCCGGCCAAAAATTTTTCTGAATCACGCCCCGCCGCGGTCGCGGATTGCTTTATCGCGCCGGATGGTCATTCCATGGCGGCGAGGTTGCCCTCCGTCATGAAGCTCGCTCTCCTTTTTTCCTGGATGGTGGCGGCCGCCGCCGTGGGGTTCGCCCAAGACCGGCCGGCCGCGGAGATCTCGCCGGAATTTCCTCCCGCCGATGATATCCGCCAGCCGGACCGTACCCTTCCGCGCGCCGGGCCGGGGCCCGCGGCCGTACTTGCTTACAGTCCGGAAGGCCGCTTGCTCGCCACGGCGGGCGGCGACAACCTC
>DASRHD010000366.1:0-10546 GCA_035650695.1 Opitutaceae bacterium | reverse complement strand
GAGGGCGGCGAGGCAGCCGGTGAAGCCGATCAGGCCTTCCGCGTGACGGGCGAGGGTTTCAAGGTCCGCCCGCGGCTTGTAATAGAAGCCCCGGAGATGGGCATCGCTGATCAGCTTGAGCAGATTCTGATAGCCGGTGAGGTTGCGTGCCAGCAGCCCCATATGGTAATAGCTTTTGCCCTCTTCCGCCCGGCCGCTCTTTTCCAGCCGCGAGCTTTCGACCAGGTAAATTTCGCAACCGAGCAGCGGCTTCAGGCCGCGGGCCTTGGCCGCGCCGTAGAACTCGATCGCCCCGTAGAGGTTGCCGTGGTCGGTCAGGGCCAGGGCGGGCATGCCGAGGGCGGCGGCGCGGTCCATCAGCCGGTCGATCCGGCAGCAGCCGTCGAGCAGGCTGTAGTCAGAATGAACATGCAGGTGGACGAAATCGGAGGACGGCACGACGGCTTAACCAAGACCGCTCCGCGCCCGGCGCAAGTGCGAAAGGCGGACGGCGAAAAAACACCATTGACGCCGCCGGCCGGCCGGGGTTTGATTTTACCCTTTTTCACCAACCGTCTTCGTTTCCGACATGTCCATTGAGATCAAAATCCGCAAAAACGAGCCCATCGACCGCGCCCTGCGCCGGATGAAGAAGAAGCTCGACCGCGAGAACATCATTCGCGGCACCCGGGCCAAGCGCTACTACGAGAAGCCGTGCGAGCGTCGTCGCCGCAAGGAAAAGACCGCGGCGTTCAACGCCATGCTGCGGGCGCGCTACGCCAACTGAGCGCCCTGCCGCTCGCGCCTGAATCGACGGGCGGCGGTCGCGGGAACTTTGCGGCCGGCCCGTTTTTCTATTGCCACCGCCGGAGGTCTGGCCGCTTTACTTTTTTGTGAAGCCCACGCTTGCCCTTTCCACCTGCTGGTGTTCGCCGCGCTCCACCGATGGCCATGCCATGTTGCAGGAGATGGCCGGCCTCGGATTCACCCATGTCGAGCTCAGCCATGGCATTCGCATCACCCTCGTGCCCGGGGTGCTCAAGGCGGTGGAGGAGGGCATCGTCCAGATCAGCTCCACCCATAACTTTTGTCCCCTGCCTACCGGCATCAATCAGGCCGCGCCCAACGTCTACGAGCCGTCGGCCCGGTTTCACCAGGAGCACGAGCAATGGCTGCGTTACACCAGGCGCTCGATCGATTTTGCCGCCCAGGTGAGGGCGCGCGTGCTGGTGATGCACCTCGGCCGCGTGCCGTTTGTCTGGCGCAATCCCGCTCGCGCCCTGCAAAAATATGTGGAGAAGCATCCCTCGGCGGATCTGCTGGTTGACGAAAACTACCGCCGCACGCTGGCCCGGGCCCGCGCCCGCCTGCGCAAGAAAATGGGCCTTTTTTGGGCCCAGACCCAGGCCAGCATTGCCAAGGTCCTGGCCTATGCCGCGGAAAAAAACGTCCGCCTCGGCCTGGAAAACCGCGAAGCCTTCAACGAGCTGCCGCCGGATGAGGATTTCGCCGCCTACTTCGATTCGCTGCCGACCGGTTCGCCGGCCGGCTATTGGCACGACACCGGCCACGCCCGGATCAAGGAAAGTCTCGGCGTGATCGACCACCGCCAGCATTTGGAAAAACTTGCCCCCCGCCTTCTCGGCTTTCACCTCCATGACGTCACCCCGCAACGGCAGGACCACCAGGCGGTTGGTTCGGGCACGATCGATTTCAAGATGGTGAGCCGGTTCTGGCGGCCGGAGCACATCCTGGTGCTCGAGCTCAGCCCGCGCCTGAGCGTGGACGAGGTCAAGGTGTCAAAGGCGAGGATCGAGGCGCTGCTCGGGTAGGGCGGAGCGGCGCGCGGCTGAAACGCCGGCTTTTTGTGCGCTTTTATGGCGACGCACGGTTATATCGTGAAGCAGCATGCCGACCGACATTGAACTCCTTCGCCGCTATGTTGAACACCGAGACGAACAGGCGTTTGCCGAATTTGTGCAACGGCACCTCGCCTTGGTTTACTCGTCCGCGCTAGGTCGAACTGCCGGTCGGACGCATCTGGCGGAGGAGATTACGCAGCGGGTCTTTTCTGACCTGGCACGCAAGGCCGCCGGTCTCCTGCGCCATCCTGCCCTGGCCGGCTGGCTTTACCGCAGCACGCGTTACGTGGCGATTGATGCGATGCGCGGCGAATTTCGCCGGCAGAAGCTCGTCCAATCCCTCACGACCATGCTTGACGAATCTTCACCCGAACCCGCTGTGGATTGGGAACGGCTCCGGCCGGTCCTTTATGCCGCGATGGACTTACTCAAACAGCGCGATCGCGAAATCATTCTCTGGCGCTTTTTCGACGGACTGACCTTTTCCGAAGTTGGACAAAAGCTGAACCTCGCCGAAAACGCCGCCCGTATGCGCACCGAACGCGCCATGGACAAATTGCGGATGCAGCTGGCGCGGCGTGGCGTCACCTCGACTGCTGCTGCCCTGGGTTTGTTGCTGGCCAATCCGTCGTTCGCCGCGGTCCCGAACGGCCTGGCGAATGCGGTGACGACGGCTGTCCTTGCTGCTCCTGCCGCGAGTGGCTCCGGACTGGTCTCCTTTTTCCTTATGAGCAAGATCACTGCACCTGCCATCAGTGCGGTGGCGGCAGCCGGCCTTACTGCCGTCACTTGGTTTTTATTTGTACACGGGGTAAGCGCGAAGGAGCTTGCCGGCATGCGCCAGGAAAATATTAAGCTCATGCAAGCCACCGCCGATGGGGCGAGCGCCGCATCGCTCGCCAGCGTGGCTGGTGAATTTGCGGTGAGAGCAACCACGATTGCGCGAGCCGTGGAAGTGCGGCACTCACGCCAGGCCTCTCCCTCGCCAACGGCCCTGAATTCCGCTCCAGCTCCCGCGATCATCAGTTCTGGTCGTCATCGCTTTCAAGGGCAGGCGACGCCGATGGCCGCGGTGCAGAGTTTTGCCTGGGCAGCCGATGCCGGCGACGTCGAGGAACTGTCGAAACTGGTATGGTTCGCACCCAAGGACCGCGAGCAGGCCGTGAAAGTGCTCGCCTCCATGCCGGAATCGCTTCGTGCCCGCTATTCCACGCCGGAAGAACTTTACGCATTCTTCTTTGCGGCTGATGCGCTAGTTTCGCCGCCGCCCGGAGCCGATCTGATCGATCACCTGAATGTCGTTCCTCTCGCGCCCGACCGGGTGGCAATGCGCTGGCCCGGCTCAACCAAGAATTTTCATCAATACCAGCTCACTCCCGACGGCTGGAAGTATGTCGTGCCACCTGCGGGGGTCCGGTACGCGCCGGGCGTTCTTAATAACGAAACGCTGGCGAAACTAGCTTCTCCTTAATTTGCCCACACGTCATGTCATTTAAAACATCGCTGCTATCGGCGTCGATCTCAGTGGCAATTACCGGCGGTGCGTTGTCCTGGGTTTATCACCGCCGTGCGGTGGAAGCCGCTCGTTTGCGCTCAGCCAACACCCAACTGCTTTTCAAAGCCAGCGAGCTCTGGCAGGCTCGGGTGTCGTCCGCAGCGCCGATCACGCCCACCGTATCCACCGAAAATGAAAATGGCCCGGCACCGGCCGTTGCTTCTGCGCCGGTATTGCCCCCTCCAGTGCCGAGCGATTATCGCAACGAAGGTCAGTCCACGCCTCTCGCCACCTTGCAAACCTTCGCATGGGCGTGCGATCGAGGCGACGTCGAGGCCGTGAAAAAAATGCTCTATTTTGACAGCGCTGGCCGGACGAAAGCCTTGGCTTTCATGGCCACGCTGCCCGCGAGCGAGCGTACCCAATGGGGCTCACCGGAAAAAATGGCGGCAGCGCTGCTCGCGTCCGCTAACATGCATAACCCGTTCCCGAACGCCGCCGTCCTGGAAACGGCCACGGTTGAGCAGATCAGCCCAGACCGGGTCAGGCTTCGCCTGCCCGGCACGCCGAAGGACCGCACGGAGTATCAGAAAACGGACGGCGGGTGGAAGTACGTGGTCACAAACGCAATGGTCGACGCCTATATCGCCCGGGCGAAAGCAGCTCATCCATGAGTCCAATGTCAAAAAAATTTTCCTATGAATAAATTCCCGGCTCTGGTTTTTTCCTTCTGCATTGCATGCGGCCTCCAGGCTTTTGCTTCCCGATTGGACGAAGTGGTGCAATATTCTGTCACAGGTGGAAAATTTATGGGTTCAGTGCTCATTGTTCGAGCTGACGACATTCTGCTGGATAAGGGATATGGATTTGCCGACATCGATCGAAAGACTCCCAACAGCCCGAGTACCAAATTTTGCATCGGCTCTTTGACGAAACAGTTTACCGCGGCGTGTATTTTGCTTCTGGAGGAGCGGGGCAAGCTGCACTTAGGGGATCCTATCAAGAATTATTTGTCGGATATTCCGACAGCGTGGGAAAAGATCACGTTTCTTGAACTTCTTACCCACTCGTCGGGCATTCCGGATCTGACGAAGTTTGCCGAGTATAACGCCGCCCAGAGCGTCCGTGTCTCGCCTGAGGAACTGGTCGCTTACTTTCGCGATAAGCCGCTGGATTTCCCGCCGGGAAAAAACTTTCGGTACAGCAATTCAGGTTATATCCTGCTTGGATGTCTGATCGAGAAAATCAGCGGTCAAAACTATGCCGATTTTCTGCGCAAAAATATTTTTGATCCTGCAGGAATGCACGATAGCGGCTACGATTTCAACTCTGCGCCGGTCGAGCAGGAGGCCACCGGTTATAAAATCAGTCCCGACGGCGTCGTTCCGGCCGGATACATCGATATGACAAGGGCTTTTTCAGCGGGCGGACTGTATTCGACAACTCATGACCTGCTGCGATGGCAGCAGGCTCTTTATGGCGGAAAGATCCTTCGGTCGGAGTCCTTAACAAGGATGACAACACCGCTCAATAATAGCGCCGGACTGGGCATTGGTATATTCAAATTCATGGGACAGAAAGTCTATTACCATGCCGGTGAGATTGCCGGATTTAATTCTCAGGTCAGTTATTTTCCGGAGACTCAGACGAGTGTCATTGTGCTTAGCAATCTGGAGGGTGTTGGTGCCAGTGACATCGCACCGAAGTTGGCCAAAGTGGCATTTGGGAAAAGCATCGTTTTGCCTTCGGAACGCCCGGCCCTCTCGTTGCCTCAAGAAAAATTGGCCAAATATGTTGGCACTTATGAGGTTTCTCCAGGGATCTCTGTGATCATTTCCCTGAATAAGGGGCAGCTTTTTGTTGAAGTTCCAGGTCGGTCGCCGAAGGAGCCGATTTTTCCAGCATCCGAGCAGGACTTCTTTCTGAGATCGGAAGATGCGGAGCTGAAATTTTTGTCCGATCAAAAAGGTGAAATAATCTCTCTTACGGCAAAAGAACCGGGTGAGCCGGTAGTGAAGGCAACAAGAAAACGATAGCACTCTTTCAACTTGGCGGGGGATCTTACGGGATAATAAAGAACGAAAATTAATTCATTTCGCGATAAAAACTTGGGTGGCCCTGCGCCAGTGCTTACCGGAGAAGACGATTTCATCGGGCGAAGCCAGCGTGTATCGCGGCGGCGTCAGGTCCGTGCCGGTGACTTCAGCCGCGCGCGGACGAACATGATGTAGCCGCGCAGTGCATAATATTGATCGGCGAACGACGCCGGAACCTTGAGGCGGCTGACGCCGTCCTCGATTTCGTTAAGCCGGCGCAGCAGATCCTCTTCACGCTCATGCGTTACTCCGCCGGCCGCCTCTCTTTCCAGCCGGAGAAGCCTCCGGTAATGGTGGTAAAGCTTCATCCGAATTCTCCACCGGTAGGCGTTGGGAAAGAAACGGAGCGCGGGAATCAGCACGATCAACACGGGAAGAAAAGCCACCAGGGTCCGGTTGACGAAGCTGGCCAGCCAGAACGAACCGATGATGCGGTGGGTGATGTTCTTGCCCGACTTGTAGTAACGGCGGGCGTCCTCGCTGATTTTGAACTCATGTTCAAGCGGCGCCGGGAATTCGCCCTGTTTTTGGAGAAGGCTGGGTTTTCCGTGAACCTCCTGCGCGGCTTCGAGGAGCAGATCGGACAAGGCCGGATTTAATCCCTTGCGGGCGACCAACTCCACGGTGGGGCCGACCAGCGCCATGTTTTCCGCCGGCAAATTCTTTCCCAGATCAATCGAGCCTTCCGGAAGCGTCATCTTGTTGAGATAGGAAAAGCGCCGGACATAGGCATCGGCCTGGACAAAGTTGTAGAGTTGGATCTCGGGCGACCGGATGAGGGTGCGCAGGGTCTGAATCGAGGCGGAGTCGCCCATGAGGAAAACGGCATCCAGTTTTCCGGCCAGCAGGTCGGCCGCCGCCGCCTCGGCATCCTGATTCTGCAGCGTGGCGGAGGTATCGGTGATTCCGTTGGCCTGGAGCAGGGCGAGCGCGAGCACACGCGTGCCGCTCCCCGGCGGCCCGACGGCGATCTTTTTTCCTCCCAGCTCGGACAGGCGGATGATCCGGGCCGGACTGCGATAAAAAACCCACAGTGGCTGATAAGCAATGCTGCCAAGGGAAACCAAGCCGCTGACATTCCCGTTTTGGGCCAGCCCGCTTTGGACAAAACCGATATCCACATGCGATTCAGCTGACTCGAGCTGCTGGAGGTTGGCCTGCGACCCCGCCGAAGGAAGAATCTGAAGAGTTACGCCATAGGCCGCCAGGATCTTCTGATAGGATTCGGCATAGCGCTGCAAGGTGCTGCCCGGCGGCCCGCTGGAGAGGGTGATGGTGCGCGGGGGGGCCGACCGGATGAACCAAACGACCGCGAGGAAAAAGACGGCGATGATGAAAAGGGCGGCGATCGAGGCAAGGGCCGGGCCAAAGCCGAAGGTTTCAGTAAGTACTGCCGCCAGCCGGGAATGAGGCGCGGTTTTCGGAATGTCCATGATAACGAGGATAGACGCCATCCCGGCCCACAAATCAAACGGTTTATCTGCAAACCTGGATTGCGGGGCTTTCCCGAAGGAGAATGAAAAGACCCCGGGTGTCGCCACCAGGGGTCTTCGGGAAAATGGAGCGGGCGAAGAGACTCGAACTCTCGACGTCCACCTTGGCAAGGTGGTGCTCTACCAACTGAGCTACGCCCGCGAGGGAAGGACAAGTGCTACGCGGCGCGCGGGCGGCGTCAACTGCATTCTGCGGCGGGACGAGGCAGCCAGGAAAAGAGGCCTTTGTGGACGCCTATTTCCCGCGGCGCTCGGTCAGGATGAGTTTTTCGCCGGTGGCGGGCGCGACGGCCGGCCTGGACTTTTCCTCCGGCCCACCCTGGTCGCGGTAGTAGGCGTAATTTTTCGTGTAATAACTGTAGTCGTCCCCGGCGTTGCCCGGCACCTGGTTGAGAATGACGCCGAGCAAGGGAGTCTTGATGCCGTCGATGATCTGCTTTGCCCGCAGGACCATGCTTTGCGGATTGCGCCGGTGCTGGATGAGGAGCACGGCGGCATCGGCCACGGTGGCGAGCACGGCGGCATCGCTCACGCCGATGATCGGCGGCGAATCAAAGACGATCTTGTCATAGCGGCTGCGCAGCTCGGCGATGAGTTCGCGCAGGCGGTTGACGTAGAGCAGGCTGAGGGTGAAGCCGGAGGCCGATCCGCTGGGCACAAAATCGAGTCCCGGGACGGTGGCGCGCTGGATGACCGCATCGAGCGGAGCTTTGTTGAGCAGAAAATCGGCGAGGCCGGGCTCCTTCGGGCGATGCGCCAGGCGGTGCTGGGTGGGCCGGCGAAGGTCGGAATCGATCAGCAGCACGCGCTCGCCGGCTGTGGCCATGGTGCGCACGAGATGATGCAAGGTGGTGGACTTGCCTTCGCCGGGGCCGGCGGAAAACATGACGAGGGCGGCCGGCTGGCCGGGCTTGAGCGCGAGATTGAGGTTGGTATGGAGGACACGGAACGGTTCGGCGGCGGCCGGGTCGTCTCCGCCGAGGTTCTTGGGATCGCGCACCAGGGGAATGACGCTGAGAACGGGAAGCTGAAGGCGGTCTTCCACATCGGCCACGCTGCGGAAACTGGTGTCGAAATACTCGAGCAGGACGGCGACGCCGATGCCGAGGACGGCGCCGAAAAGTCCGGCGGCGATCAGGTTGAGCAGCCAGCTCGGCCGGCTGTAACGCGAGGCGGGCTCGGCGGTGTTGAGGATCTCGATGGTTTTTTTCGGGACCTGAAAATCGATTTCGCGCTGGCGGAGGGTGAGCTTGAGCGTGGTGAGCAGGCGGGTCTCGTCGTCCAGCTTCTGGGTGGCCTCGTCGAAGGGACGCATCCGCTCGCGGGCGGAGAGGATCTGGTCGACCTTGGCCTGGGTCAGCTGTTGCTTGAGCTCGGTGACCCGCGCTTCCGCCTCCTCAAAGGAGATCTGGAGGGATTTTTCGTAGCCGTTGAGGAGGGATTCGAGCTGGTCGCGAATTTTGGCGCGGTTGGCGACGGCGGCGATCAGGTCGGGATGGGCTTCCCCGAGGCGGGCCTTGAGCTGGGTGACCTTCTGATCCGCCGTGAGGTAGGCTTGGAGAAGATTCTGGATGTTTTGGTCCTGAATCAGCTCGGAATTGACCAGATTGAGACGTTGTTCGAACGGGATGGCTTTGAATTGCTCCCAGCGGGTCTTGCGGCCAATCGCGTCCACGCTCAAGGCAATGAGCGAATTCTGCATCTGGCGCAGGGTTTCGATCTCCATGTCGCTGTAATGCGACTGCAGATCGACGCCGGAAATGCCGAGGTCGTGGCGGAGTTTTTCCACCGTATCGCGCTGTTGCGAAACGGTCTTTTCCTGCTCGGTCAGCTCGGTTTTGAGCTTTTCCAGGCCTTCACGTTGTTCGGAGGTGGCGAGGGCGATGCGGTCATCGGCATAGACCCAGGCGATCTCGTTGGCAATATCGGCCGCCAGGCGGGCGTCGCGGGCATAGACGTTGATCTCGATGATGGAGGAACTGCGCTGCGACTCGACCCGCAGCATGTACCTGAGCAGATAGTTGAAGGTATCGGTGGTGGTGAGCGGGCCGGTGGCGCCGAGTGAGCGGCCGAGCTTTTCCGCCAACCCGAGGTGGTTGATGACCGGATAAAGAATCTTTTCCGACTGCAGGATCTTGAACTGGTCCTGGAGGAAGTACGGATCGTAATAGCTGTTGGTCTGGGCCTGGAAAAGCTTCACCTCGCTCTCGGGTTTCTCGACCCGGATCTTGGTCGTGGCCAGCCACCAGCGCGGCAGCAGGGCGGTCACGGCGACGGCGGTGACGACGACCAGCGCAAAAATCAGAAAGATCAGTCCAAGCCGAAGCCGCAGGATGCGGAAAAAGTCCGCCAAAGATGCGCTGTCCGGGCCGGCGTGGGACGAAGCCATGGGAGAGGAAGCGAACCGGGGACGGGGGCGTTCAGCAAGCCCGAACCCGCCGCGGCCTTAGAAGGAGTAAGTCGCGGTCAGACCGGTGCGATGGCGGGTGAGCTCGCGGCTTTTGACGTCGGAACTGACGCGATCGTAGTCGTAACTCACGGTGATCGTCCAGTTTTTGGTCGGCAGATAGGTCAGGGCCAGGCCGGCGCGGGTGGTATCCTCGTTGGCGTTGCGGAAACCGCGCCGGGCCTCGAGCACCGCCGGCTCGTAATCGACCGAGGCGGAGGCGATGACCAGGGCGCTGACCGCGTGCTGCAGGTTGAGGAAAAACTGGTTCACTTTTTCATCGGTGAAGGTGATCACGTCGGAGACCTCCTCGAGCGAATAGGCATAGCCGGCGGAGACGAAGGAGCGCTCGGCGTAATCGTACTTGCCGCTCAGCTCGGCGTAGGGCGCGGTGGTGTTGCGCTGGCCGTCGCGATGGCGCTGCTCAGCGCCGACCCGGGCGCTGGCGGTGTACTGCTTGCCCAGGGCGTAGTCGGCGCCGACGAGGAAAAAATTGGAATTTTTGTTCTTCGTTCCGCCGGCGGTGTCGTAGCGGATATCCTGGTAGCGGTATTCCGCCGCCGCCTTGAGCTCCGGCAGCACCGCATAATTGCCCTCCAGGCCCGCCACGCTCTCGGTGCGGTCGAGCTCGCTGGCGAGAAAATTATCGTCGTAGCGATAATTGAGGGAACGGAATTTCAGGACCAGGCCGGCCTTGGGCAGCGGATTGGTCAGCAGGCGGCCGTCAAATTCGTTGCTTTTGAAGGATTGGTTGGTGTTGACCGGCACGCCCGCGAGAAGGGCGGAGGGATTTTTGCTGATATTGTAGGTGTCGCTGAGGTCGACCGAGGTGACCGGAGAAAAGGCATATGCCGCGCGGCCGTCGAGGAGATGGCTGAACAGCGCCTTGGTCCCCGGGCGGTTGTCGAAATAATCCATGTCAAGTTCGTAGCCGGCGGAAACGAAGAGCTGGTCGGTGACGGACTGGTTGTATTTCAGCCGCGGAGCGACGCTGTAGACCCAGCTATGGATCTCGTGATTGGGCGCGCCGAAGATGTTGCTGTCGTAGGCCAGGCCGCCGCGGAGATAGGCCGACAGCGCCTTGCCCTGCTCCTGCTGGGGGATGGGCGCATAAACGGCCCGGGCGGGAACAGCGGCGATCAAGGCGGCGGCAATACAGACGCAGAAAAATCTCA
>DASRHD010000365.1:0-5740 GCA_035650695.1 Opitutaceae bacterium | reverse complement strand
TTTGCTCAATCTCTTGATGGGTCATGATGAGGCATCACCGCGCTTCTGAGAAGATCAAGGCGGCGTTGCAATTACCAAATCCAAACGAATTAGAAAGAATATTCCGCAGCCTCGCCTCCCGGCCCCGATGCGGCACATAGTCCAGGTCGCAGTCGGCGTCGGGATGGTCGAGGTTGATGGTCGGCGGTATGAACTGGCTGGCGAGCGCCTTGACGCAGACCACGGCCTCAATCGCGCCCGCCGCCCCGAGGGTGTGGCCGATCATGGACTTGGTCGAGGAAATGGGAATGCGCGCGGCATCGGGGCCGAAAACGGCCTTGATCGCCTTGGTCTCAGCGGTGTCGTTCGCCTTGGTCGAGGTGGCGTGGGCGTTGATGTAGTCGACCCCGCTCAGGCCGGCGTCACGGAGCGCCGCGGCCATGACCCGGGCGGCGTCCCGTCCCTCCAGCTCGGGCACGACCATGTGGTGCGCACCGGAGTTGCTGGCGTAGCCGGTCACCTCCGCCAGGATCGGGGCGTTGCGGCGCAGGGCGCGCTCCCGCTCCTCCAGAACCAGCACCGCCCCGCCCTCGCCCATGACAAAGCCGTCGCGCGCCCGGTCGAACGGACGGGAGGCGGCGGCCGGATGCTGGTTGTTTTTCGAAAGTACCCGCAGCGCGCAATAGGCCGCAAAATTGAAGGGCGTGAGCGGCGCCTCCACTCCGCCGGTGAAAAAGACTTCCGCCTCGCCATGCTGGATTTTGCGGAAGGCCTCGCCGATGGCGTGCGCCCCGGAGGCGCAGGCGGTGGAAATCACCAGATTGGGGCCCCGCAGGCCGTAGCGGATGCCAATATGGCTGGCCACCGCATTGGGACTGATCCGCGGCACGGCCGCCGGATTGACCCGCATCTCCCCGCGGTTGATCGCGGCCACGATCTGTTCCTCGTGAAAAAGCAGCCCGCCCAGGCCGGAGCCGATGATCACGCCGATGCGATCGGGATCCTCGGCGGAGAGCTCCAACGCGCTGCTCTGCAAAGCCATGGCGGCGCAAGCCAGCCCGAAATGGACAAAGCGATCCACCCGCCGGGCCGTCTCTTCCGGCATGTAGCCGGCGGGCACGAAATCCCGGACCTGGCCGCCGATCTGGGAAGCGAATCCGGCGGTGTCGAAGGCATCGATCAGGGTGATGCCGGAGCGGCCTTCCTGGTTCGCCCGCCAGAACGGATCTACGCCCACTCCGTTGCTAGCCACCACTCCGAGGCCGGTGACGACGACACGACGTTTGTTCATGAAAGGAGTAATGAAGCATCCAGCCAAATCCCCTCCGCAATCGCCAGAACGAAATCGCTCGGGGCCGGGCTAAACTTCCGCCGGTTTCCCCTGCAGGAGCGAGCCGATCAGCTCAAAAAGCTTTTTCACGTTGATCGGCTTCCCCTGAAAACCATCCATGCCGGCGGCGAAACAGCTGGCCTCGTCCTCCTTGGTGGTGAAGGCGGTCAGGGCCACAATGGGAATGTGGCTTTGCGTGGCGACCTCCAATCGCCGGATCAGCCGCGTGGCGGTCAGTCCGTCCATTTCCGGCATCTGCAGGTCCATCAGGATCAGGTCAAAAGGCTGGACCTGGAACAGATCGACCGCTTTCCGACCGTCCTCGGCATGGACCACCTGATGTCCGCGCTGCTCCAAAATCAGCCGTGCCACCCGGGCGTTTACCGGATTGTCCTCCGCCAGGAGGATGCGAAAGCGGTCCGTGGCCGGGCCCGCTCCGCCGCCGGGCGCGGCGCTTTTTTTCTCCGGCGCGGGAGTGCGCTCCACCTTGGCCAGCGCCTTTCTCAGCGCTTCGCCCAGCGGGCCCAGGCGAACCGGCTTGACCACGTAGCTGAGGCCGGCCTCAACGCAACGCGTCGCCGTCACGTGATCGGCGGAGGTCAGCATGGGCAGGATGGCGGCGCCGGAAGTGAGCGGATCGGAGCCGGCCTTTTGAGAGAAGGCCAGGCCGTCCCCTCCCGGCAAGTAATGGTCAACCAGGACGAGATCGAAGGGCGCCCCCTCGCTTTTCGCGGCGCGCAACAGTTCCCAGGCGGTTTTGGCATCGGCCGCGTCGCGGACGGACAGGCGCCGGGAGGCGAGCACACGCGTCAACATTTGGCGGCTGGCGGTGCTGTCGTCGATCACCAGAACCTTCCGTCCCGGCAGCGCCACCGGATCGGCCGCCGCCGGGGTGCCGGGCGGCGCGGCTGACGCCAGGCAGGGGATGGCGAAGCGGAAGACCGTGCCGCCACCGTCGCGGTTTTCGATCCAGATCGTTCCGCCCATCAGTTCGACCAGGTAATGGACAATCGCCAGGCCCAGCCCGATGCCGCCAAACCGGCGGGTGATGGAGGAATCGGCCTGGGTGAAGGGCGCAAAGAGCAGCTTCTGTTTTTCCGGCGGTATGCCCACGCCGGTGTCGGAAATGGAAAACTCGAGGACCGGCCGCCCCTCCCGTGCGGCCGGGGCGACCTGCAGCACGATCTCTCCGGCCGGAGTGAATTTCAGGGCGTTGCTCAGAAGATTGGAGAGAATCTGTCGCAGGCGAAGCGGATCGCCCTGGAAAAACTCGGGGCATTCCGGGGCAAGGTCGACCACCAGCTCGAGATGTTTCTGGTGGGCCAGAAAGGCGAACGCCAGGCCGGTGGCCTCCGCCATCTCCCGCAAGTTGACCGGCTGGGCCTCGAGCTTGAGCCCGCCGGATTCCATCTTGGAAAAATCGAGAATATCGTCGACCACCCCCACCAGCGCCTCGGCGGACTGCGTCGCGGTGGTGAGAAGATCGCGTTGCTCGCGCGTCAGGTTGGTGGAAAGGGCAAGTCCGGTCATGCCAATGACACCGTTCAGCGGCGTGCGCAGCTCGTGGCTCATGTTGGCGAGAAATTCGCTCTTGGCCCGGCTCGCCTCCTCGGCGAGGTCCTTGGCCTTGCGCAGTTGGGCGATCAGCCGGGTACGCTGCCGGTAGTGCAGGACGGTCAGACGGATGAGGCCGGCGATGACCGCGGCGCCCAGGCCGGCAAGGAGGAGAAAGCCGGCCTGCCGGTACCACGGGAAAACGACAGTGAAGGCAAAGACGGCGGGTTCCCGGGCAACGTTGGCATTGCGGTCCATGGCGCGAACCTCAAATCGGTGCGGTCCCGGAGGCAGACCCTGAAAAACCGCGGTCTGCGCACTGGCAAACACGGACCAGGCGCCACCGTCGATGCGGTAGGAAAAAAGCAGCCGCTCCGCCGAGGTCTGCTTCCATTTGTCGATGCCGGAGAAAAGCAGACTGGCGCGTCCCCGGGCCGTGACCTCCCGCTGGTTCGAGCCCCGGCTGATCACGACCAGCGGCGGATCGACGTCGGCCCCGGGATGGTAAACGCTGGCCCCGCGCGCCGTTCCGGCCCAGAGGTTGTACTGGCTGTCCTCAAAAACCGTGCCGCCGACGGACGACCGCAGGCCGTCCTCCTCGGTGTTGGAAATCCAGGCACCGTTCTGGTACCGGTGGATGCCGGAACCGGAGGCGACCCAAAGGGTGCCGTTGTGATCCCGGATGATCTGGCGGATCCGGTCCAGGCCGAGCCGGTCCAGGCCTTGGAAAAGCGCCGTCCAATGCTGTCCGTCATAGGCCAGCAATTTGTCCCGGCCGCCGGTGAGAATGGTCCCGTCGGGCAGTTCGCAGAACGCGTAGGCGCCGCTGCCGGTGTAGCCGTCCGCCGCGGTGAAGTTTTTGTATTCATCTTTGTGATACAAACCGATGCCATCGGTGCCGCCCACCCAGATGTCGCCGTTGCGGGCGGTGAAGATCGTGCGCAGCTCGGCCAGGCCCCACCGGTCGCCCTGGTCCGCCACCACGGTATATTTCTCCCCGTCATACGCCTCCAGCCGGAAGTCCGGGTGTGCCTCGGAAACGGTGGCGAAGGTCTGGACCAGGACCGTACCGTCTGGACGGGGAGCGTACACCCCCAGCGTCCGGCCCGGCGGTGGCGGAAGCGGCCGGAAGCTTTGGTCGCGCGGGTTGAAAACCAAGACCGGCCCCTTCCAGTCGTCGATTTTGACCAGCATGTTGCCATTGGGCAAAGGGCAGAGGCCGTGCGGCAGATATTGGTCGGTGGCCTGACCGCCGGGCAGGTAGTACTTGCTCCAGTTTTTCCCGTCGTAGCTGGCGAGGTAATCGGTGCAATCGAACCAGAGCCGGCCGGTGCCGTCTTCGACGATGGAGTGGACCCGGCTGTCGATCGTCTCGCTTCCATGATAGGGGCGCCAGAGCGCCTCGGCATAATGGGCCAGGCCCTGGGTGGTGCCGATCCAGAAGGAGCCGTTGCGCTCCGGAATGACCTCCTCGATCCGGCTGAGGAGCGCCCCCTGCCGCTCCACCGGCACCTTGCGGCCATCCTGCAAATAGAAAAGCTCGGACCCGTCCTCCAGCCAGATGCTGCCGTCCGGTCCCGGCCAGGCCCACATCGAATTGAGGTGTCCCTCGGCGATCTTCTGAAAATGACGGCCGTCGAAATAGGCCGCCGCGGCGGAGGAAGTTTCCAGCTCGGTTCCCGTTACGAAAAATTCTCCGCCGTATCCGGCAACCGGATGCTGCAGCGCGCGCAGACCGATCTCGTGACTGCCGAATTCCGTCCAGGTCGGCGGCTTTCCCTCCCGCCAGCGCCCCAGGCCGTTTTCGGCCGTGATCCAGAGCGTGCCGTCGCGGAATTCCGCCACATCGATGAAGCGGCCCAGGCTGGTCTCGCCCGCCCGCTTGACGATCGCATAGGTTTTGTCCGGCCGCGAAAAAGACAGGAGCGCATCCGCGGTGAGGAGGAAGACTTGATCGTCGTTTCGCGGTGTCAGGTCGCAGATGCCTTCAAGGGGGATCGGGCACGAATAAAGCACCCATTTCCCGTCTTCGTAGTGTTTCAACCCCTGCGGGGAAACGGTCCAGGCGGCGTGAACGTGCTGAAAATCCTGCGGATCCGGGACGCGCCGGATGTGGTAGCCGTCGAGCACATCGATGACGTTGATGAAACCATGCTTGACCCAAATGGCGCCGTCCGGCGCGGCGGTGATGTGCAGAACATGAGATTCGATGAAGCCGTCGGAATAATCCCAGAATCGCCAGGCGGGCGAACCGTCCTCGCCCCGCCCGGCGGCGGCGAGGCTGGCGGCGGCCAGCAATGCAGCCATGACCCGACCACCGGACATGGATTTAATCGGGAACAGCGGGTCTCGCAAAGGTCGAAACCGGTGGGCCTGCCTGGACTCTGGTGGCAGCGCACAAGGCATGTAGGGATTACATCGGCTTTTATCTGCCTTTCTTGACCGAAAAGACCTTTCGTCCGCACATGATTGGCGACTGGAAGGCGTCCCGCAGAAACGGACCCGAACCGGCCAAAGGCGCGCGGCCGTGGTTCGGTGGCAGCCGTTTGCAAAAAAGAAGATTGTGAGAAAAATGAGCCCCTTCGCGCCATGATCGACTTTCTCTCCACCGCTTCACCCGCCACGGCCGCCACCGTTCCCCCGCCGCTGGAAGACGGCGTCCTGCTCGACGCCTACTCCGATGCCGTCAGCCGCGCGGTGCAGGCGGCGAGCAGCGCCGTCGCGCACATCGATGTCCGGGCCAGGCGCAGCCGGGCCGACGGCGAAGGCGCCGCCGGCAGCGGCTCCGGCTTTTTTCTTTCCCCCGACGGTTATGCCCTGACCAACAGCCACGTGGTGCAGGGCGCGGCCGAAATGCAGGTGCAGCTGGCCGACGGC
>DASRHD010000364.1:0-6078 GCA_035650695.1 Opitutaceae bacterium | reverse complement strand
CCGGACCGACGCGTCGGGGACGAGCGAGGTCTGGCACTACGAAACCTACGAAAGCTACGACGGCACGATTCTCTACACCGGCTATTACCATCATTTCTGGGGCCCGCCGCTTTATTACCCTTATTATCTCGATTATCCGGGGCGAAAAGCGGTCGACCATTTCCGTGTCTCGTTCAAGGGCGGCAAGGTCATCTCGGTGGAGCAGGAAGAAGGTTACTGATCCCGAGGCGGCTCGGCAGTAACGGCAAAAAAAAGCGCCGGCTGCGAGAGCCGGCGCGAGAAGGCACCCGATCCGCGGTGTTGGCCGCGAAAAAGGGGCGGTTACTGATTGCCGATTTTGAAGGGAATTGTGACGCGGACGTTGACCGGTTTGCCGTCGATCATGCCCGGCCGGAACTTCCATTTTGCCACGGCGTCGAGGCAGTACCGTGCCACATCACTGCTCTTGGTGGTATTGCGTGAGATCACGGCGTCCTTGGTGTTGCCGAAGCGATCGACGGTGAGAGCGATTTCGACCGTACCGCTGTCGGCAATTCCGGACGGGAGCGAGGGCTGCTCCACCGTGATCGGCTGCGGCCGGGTATCGAGATCGTTGAGGTTGGCCAGGCGATCGACGGAAAGCATGGCGGCGTTAAGCTTGAGGGTCATGCCGCCCTGAACCTTCCCGGAAACAGTGGTGGTATCGTAGCCGACAAGGTTGAGGTCGTAGCTGACGTCGCCGGAGATCACATTATTAAGGGTGAGCGGCGTGACGCCGAGCACGCGGCCGTTGCTGGAAACGGTGGCGCCGGAGGGCGTGCTTGTGATGACGATGTTGCCGTTGGTGAACTTCCATGCGACATGGGCGTTGGCGCCGTGATTCACCGTCACATCCTCACTGTGGCTGGTGAAGCCGTCGCGCGAGAATGTGATCACATAGTCGCCCGCCGGCAGATCGTCGAAGTTCGCCGGAGTCGTGCCGCTGCGCTTTTCCGAGGGATCGACAAACAGGCGGGAGCCGGCGGGCCGGATATCGTAATTCGCACCCGGCGGATCGCTGCTGATATCGATCGCCCCGAGCTGGTGGTTGAGTTTGACCACGCCGGGATCGGCGATGGCGTCCTCCTTCACCTCCAGGTCGAGCGTGACCGGATCATAATTTCGCATCGAAATGGTGACGGGATAATGGCCGAGCTTGAGATCCTCGAACAGCGCGGGCGAGGTGCGCGGCGGCAGGTTGCCGACCGTGACGGTGGCGCCGGGAGGATTGGTGGCGATGTTGATTTTGCCGCGGGCGGCGGCGAGGTGGGCGGCGGCTTCAACATTGGCCCGCTGTTCGGCGGCTTGGGCCGCAGCTTGGGCGGCGGCGATCTGAGCCGCCGCGTCGGCCTGTGCCTTCCGGAAGGCGGCGGCGTCGGCGTCGGCCTTGGCTTGGGCAGCCTTGGCGGCGGCATCGGCCGCGGCTTTGGCGGCAGCGTCGGTCGCAGCCTTTTGCTCGGCCGCCACCGTCTGTTGATGACTGCTGTACATGAAATAGCCGGCGACCGCGATCACGAGGGCGGTGGCGGCGATCGTGATCATGCCGGCGGGAGTTTTCAGAAAACCGGGCTTCGCCGATTCTTCCGCGGCGACCGGCGCGGGGGCGGCCGGCCTCGCTGGGGCCGGAGTAGCGGGCTTGGCGGGAGGAGGCGTTTCTTTGCGCGGGAGCGGAGCGGCGAGGGGAGTGGCGGGTTTGGCGGCGGGCGTCGGGGCGGCCACAGGTTTGGCGGGCGCGGCTGGCGCAGGAGCGGCCGGCTTGGGCGCAGGGGTGATGACGGCAGCCGCGGGTTTCGCTGCCACCGGCGCCGGCGTGGGCCGTACCGGCACGGCGGGGGCCGCGGGTTTCGCCGGCGGCACTGGTCGGGCGGGAGGGATGGTGGGCGCGGCCGGTTTCGGCGCGGGCGTCACGACCGCCGCCGCAGGGCGGACCGGCGCGGCGGGAGGCGTCGGCCGGGCGGGGAGAACGGGTGCAGCCGGTTTCGGCGCAGGTGTGACCACGGCCGCAGGGGCCGGCTTCGGCATGGGAGCCGGAGTGGGCTTTGCCACAGGCGCAGGTGCAGCCGGCTTCGCCACCGGGACGGGAGCGGGCGCAGGCGCGGCGGCCGGAGGCGGAGCCGTCCGGCTCCAGTCCGGTTGCCAGGCCGAACGCTCGGGGCTGACCGGCTGAAAGCTGCCGATAAAATGGAGGAATCCGAGCCAGGCGGGAGTGAGGTTCGACTCAACGCCGCTGGCAAACGTCACGCCGTTTTGCGAGCCCCAGGCCTTGAGGTCGGTGTCGAGTGGAGAGAGGTTGAGCGCTCCGGCCAGGCTGCGGGCAAACCAATCCTGCTTGCCGGGAAGGCCGGTGCAGATGAATGCGGCGGGAGAACGGCCCAGCGCGCCGACATCAGCGGTCAATTCCTGCGCGATGCGCGCGGCGATTTTCGGACCGGTCTCGCTGAAGTCGTAAGATTCATTGAAAAATAATTTCGCTGCCGACCCTTTGAACTTGAGGCCGAGTTCAACCTGCACGGCTTCGGCCACTTTGTCCATCGTCACCGCCGCCGCCCGAACCGCTTCCACGCCCTCGCTCGTAACGAGCAGCACATGGGTGGAGAGATCGCCAAATTCGAAGAGCAGCGCAGTGGAGCCGTCGCCCTTCAGTTTAAGCGCGGAGGCGACACCGCCGATCGCGCTCAAGGTGGCCGGGCTGATCCGGCCGGGCTCCAACTTGAGTTCCTTAAGTGAAGCGACCGCCAGCTCGTAACCCTCTTTTTGAGCCGCGGCAAGGATCCAGGGAACCCCCTGGCCGGAAATCGTCAGGCCGTCGCGGGCATTGACGGCGGTGTATTCGCATGGAGAAATGCTTGCCAGGGAAGGCTCCATGAGCATGCCGGGAAGGGCAGCCAGGGAGGGAAACTTTTTTGCCTCCTCTTCACTGGACAGATAAAGGCGGCGCTGTTTCGGACGCAGCGCGGCCAGGACCCGGGCCGTGCCGCCGGCGGTATCCGGAAAAACTCCTTGAATGGCCTCCTCCACGGCGGCCTTGTTGTCGACCGCCACTTCACGAATGTCTTCGATCACGAACGGTGCCCGTAAGGAGCTGCACCGCGCGAGGAGAACCGAAAAATCGTTCAGTTCGACGAAATAGCCTTTATCGATGAGATTCTGCATGGTGGGTAATTAGGATGCTGAATGGTAACGTTAATATCGGAACTAAAGCAACTACGGCCATATGCAAATGGAAAAATTAAGTTGCTCTGTGGGGATTTAACAAATAATTTAATTTTTAAATTGCAAATGTAAATTTTTGTAAATTTTTTGTTGCAGAAAAACTTTATTAAGCCGTAATGTATTCTTGCCATAGAAATTGCTTTCCCCCTCAACTTTCACTTCCCAGCGTAATGTCCCCGTGACTACGAAACTGCTTTTCGTCAAAAACCAACGACATGATACCCGTGCCCGCTCTGCGATTGTGGGCGAAACCGGGTTTTATTGGCGCACCTTCGAAAATGCGGACGACCTTGGATCCACATTGCGGAAGGAACGCTTCGCCTTGGTGCTCGTCGATCATCGCGAAGGCGAAGGCGACGTATTGACTTATGTCGAAGGCCTGCGTAAACAGCAGCCAGACGCAAATATTTTTCTTGTTTGCCAGAAGCTGGAGTTGCCTTCGATTGTGCGGGCGATCCGGTTAGGGGTGCGTGACCTCTTTCATCCGCCCCTCGAGTTCAAGGCCCTGGTCGAGCGCATTTTTACCCTGCTTCCCGCCACGGCGGGCGGCGCGAATCGCGAGTTGCGCATGGAGGAGTGGGGCGAGCTGGCCGTCTTCCTTTCAGAAAAAGCGCCGGCCGCGGCCAAGACGGCGCGCAACGGCGCGGCGGTTGCCAACGGCGCCGATCACAGCGGCGCCAGCGACACCCAGGTGATGACGTTGCGCAGCGAGCGCGACGATTTGCTCCGCGAACGCGACACCCTTCGCCAGGATCTTCTCCGCATCAACGAAGAGCGCGCACAACTCGAAAGCGAAATCGCCCGGCTCAGTCCGCTGACGGAGCAGGAATTGCAGCTGCAGGGGGAGATTGCCCGGCTGCAATCCGAGCAGGAACAGTTTCAGGCCCAATCGGCCCAGCTTCAAGCTGAGTTGTCGCGCATGCTTGAGGTCGAGGCCGATCTCAAGAACCAGCTGGCCCAGGCGCTGCAGGACCGGGCCGACGCCGACCAGCGCGCCGGCACGATCAACACCGAGCGGGAAAATCAGCTGGCCGAGACCGAGGCCCGCCTCGAGGCGGAAAAGACCGCCCTTTTGCAGCAGCGTGCCGAGCTCGCCCAAACCCAGGCGCAGCTTGCCGCCGAGCAGGCTGAGCTCGCCGCCCAGCAGGCCGAGCAGCTCGAGAAGACCAAGGAAATTTCCACCGGCCAGCACGCGCTGACCCAGAAACAAAAAGAACTCACCGCCGCCCAGGCCCGCCTCCAGGCCGAGCAGGAGGCCCTCAGCGCCGCCCAGGAAAAATTCGAGTCCGAGCAGCTTCTCGTCAACCAGACCAAGGCCAAGCTCGAACAGGACAAAAAGGCCCTCGAACTGGCCCGCACCGGACAAAATTCCGAGCTGGCCAAGCTCAAGCAGGCGCAGGTCCTGGCCGAAACCGAGGCCAAGCAACTCGCCGAGGAGCTGGCCAAGCAGGAGGCGGAGCAGAAGCGCCTCGCCCAGGAAATTGCCCAGCGCGACAAGCAGCTCGCCGAGAAACAAAAAGCGTTGAACGCCGAGGTGGAGCGTCACGCCGCCGACCAGGAAAAGATCGAGGGTGAAATGCTCGTCCTCCGCCAGGCGAAGGACAAGCTTGAGAAGGAAAAAACGGCGATCGAGAGCGCCCGCGCCGGCCTTCAGGCGGAAATTTCCCAGACCAGGGAAAAATACGCCGCCGCCGACATGGAGCGCGCGAGGCTGGCCAAGGACCTGGCCGCCCGCGATCAGGCCATCGCGCAGAAACAAAAGGAATTTGCCAATCTCCAGGCCAAGCACGCCGCCGAGCAGGAGCAGATCGAAACCGAGCACCTCATGCTCAAGCAGGCTGCGACCAAGGTCGAGGCCGAGCTCGCCCGCGTGCGCAAGGAACTGGAAGCCAGGGTGGCGGGGGCCGAGCGCCAGCTGCAGGAGGAGAAAAAGCGCGTCGAGGCCGAACTCGAAAAAATCGAGGGCGAGCGCCTCGTCTTCAGCCAGGAAAAGGCGAAGATCGAAAAGGAGCGCGTCGAGGTGGCCAAGATCAAGCAGGCTGCCGCCGAGCTCGATGCCCGGCAGGAAAAGCTCGAAGCCGACCAGCTTCTCATCACCCAGAACCGCGCCAAGCTCGAAAAAGAGCGCGCCAACATGGAAGCGGAATGGGCCAAGGCCGACGCCGAAATGGCGAAGATGCGCGCTGATCTGACCAAGCGCGAAGCCGCCCAAGCCGAGCAAAACAAGAAAATTGCCGCCGCCGAGGCCAAGCTCGCGGCCGAGCAGGAAAAATTTGAATCCGAGGCGCTCCTGGTCAAGCAGGCCCAGGCCAAGCTCGATGCCGATCGCACCCAGGTCGCCAAGGCCAAACAGGAACTGGCCGGCCTGGAAGCCCGGCAGGAAAAGCTGGAGGCCGATCAACTTCTCATCACCCAGGGCCGCGCCAAGCTCGACAAGGATCGCGCTGCGATCGAGGCCGAGCAGGCGAAGACCGACGCCGAGCTGGCGAAGATGCGCGCCGATCTGACCAAGCGCGAAGCCACCCTCGCTGATCAGCGCAAAAAGGTCGAGGCGGCGCAGGCCAAGCTTGCCGTCGAGCAGGAACAACTCGAATCCGAGGCCCTGATGGCCAAGCAGGCCACGGCCAAGCTCGACGCCGAGCGCGCCCAGATTGCCAAGGCCAAGCAGGAGCTGGCAGTCAAGGAGGCTTCATTCGCCGAGCTCGACGCCCGGCAGGAAAAACTCGAGGCCGATCAACTGCTTGTCACCCAGAGCCGCGCCAAGCTCGACAAGGATCGCCACGCCATGGAGGCGGAACGGGCCAAAGCCGACGCCGAGCTGGCCAAGACGCGCGCCGACTTGACCAA
>DASRHD010000363.1:0-7353 GCA_035650695.1 Opitutaceae bacterium | reverse complement strand
TACATTGCCAGCCTTATCCACCACAAAGTGGACAAGAACGACACCCTCAATTCCGTTCCTTCGGTCTTGGAGCGGATAAACCGGAGGAACCGACCGGATGAGCCGCGGAGGTTTGTAGTCGCTGCTCTTCAGTGATGGCGTGGCCGTCGTTGGCGGACTAGAGAGCGGTGGTGCATTTTCGGTCGATGACGGCGTGGAGCAGCCGGATAGGATCAGGCAGGCAGCCACGCTGGCGGCAAAGGGATGCGGTTTCATCTCGTCGAAAACGGAACGGAATCGTTCAGTTCGAGACGGTCAGGTTGGTGGCGAGGATGGGCTCGTCATCAATTTCGATGAGGATGGAATAATCGCCGGCCTGGGGGAAGTTGAGATTGCGGATCTCGTTGATCAGATTGATGCGCTGGAGCGGGCCGGGCGAATCGAAGGGGCGCTCGATCAGCGGCTGCAGCTGGGTCGGTTCGAGCCCGAGCGAGATGCGGATGACATGGGATCCCGCAGCGCAGTCGGTCAGGGTGAGGAACCAGATCATGAAGGGATGGGTGACGGGAAAGCGGTGCGCCTTGATGTTGGAGAAGACGCCGAGAATGGTGTGCTTGCCGGAGGCGGGGTCGATGTGCACGCCGTCGCAGGTGAGCCAGACGAGCAGCTGGGGTTTTGAATGCATAAAGCGAGTTGGGCGGCGGGCGCAGGCCGGCGCAAATCTTTTCATGAAATGAAACGGGAACCTCGGTGCCGAAGGCGTGACAATGGGGCAAAGGTTCGATGGCGCGGCTGGCGCAACCTTCGCCGCCGGTCCGCGCCCGCTCCATCATGCATCCGGATTCCGCCCAAACTTGGCTGCACTGGCTCGGCGCCTATCCGTCGTGGCTGGTCGTGACGTGCGCGGCCATCGCGGTCGGATTCTTCCTCTGGCTGGCAGCCCGGCTGCTGGCCTGGGCCTTTGAGCTCATCCCTCTGACGCTCATCGTGGTGGGCGGCGCCGCGGTGGCGTGGTGGTTGACCCACTGATCCAGCGCCCGCGCCCTCCCGCCGCGGACGGGCGCACGTTTGGCTTGTCAGCTTTTTTTTCCGGCCTTATGGCTTCGCGATGAAGTATGTTTTCGTCACAGGCGGCGTGGTCTCGTCGCTGGGCAAGGGTCTGACGGCGGCAGCGCTCGGCGCATTGCTCGAATTGCGCGGGCTGACGGTGCGCATCCAGAAATTTGATCCCTATCTCAACGTCGATCCGGGCACGATGAGCCCGTTTCAGCACGGCGAGGTCTATGTGCTGGAGGATGGAGCCGAGACCGATCTCGACCTCGGCCATTATGAACGCTTCACCAGCGGCCGGCTTTCCCGTTTCAACAACCTCACTTCCGGCCAGGTTTATGAGAGCGTGATCCAAAAGGAGCGCCGCGGCGATTATCTCGGCAAGACCGTGCAGGTCATTCCACATGTCACGAACGAAATCAAGGACCGCATCTACGCCGGCGCAAAGGACGTGGACGTGCTCATCACCGAGATCGGCGGCACCACCGGCGACATCGAGGGCCTGCCCTTCCTCGAGGCGATGCGGCAGTTCGCGCTCGAGGTCGGATCGCGCGACGTGATTTTCGTCCACGTCACCCTCGTGCCTTTTCTGCACGCCGCCGGCGAGCTCAAGACCAAGCCCACCCAGCAGTCCGTGGCCAAGCTGCGCGAGATCGGCATCCAGCCGCATGTCGTGGTCTGCCGCTGCGACCACCCGCTCGAGCCGGGCTTGCGCGACAAGATTTCCATGTTCTGCAACGTGCCGGTCAAAGCCGTGATCGAATGCCGCGACGTGGCCCACTCCATCTACGAGCTGCCCCTCGCCCTGCAAAAAGAGGGAATGGACGAGCTCATTCTCGAACTCTTCGGCCTCAAGCTGCCTCTGCCGGCGAAGAATATCTGGGAGGAAATCGTCCGCCGCATCCTCAACCCGGCGCATGAGGTCCGGATCGGCGTCGTCGGCAAATACATCGAGCTGCAGGACGCCTATAAATCGGTCTACGAATCGCTCACCCACGGCGGCATCGCCAACAACTGCCGGGTCAACATCGTCCGGATCGACGCGGAGGATCTGGAGCGGAAAAATGGCCTCGCCCATCTCCGCGGTCTCGACGGCATCCTCGTCCCCGGCGGCTTTGGCGACCGCGGGACCGAGGGCAAGATCGCCGCCGCCCGCTACGCCCGGGAAAAGAAGATTCCCTATTACGGCCTCTGTCTTGGCCTGCAGATCGCGGTGATCGAGTTTGCCCGCCACGTCCTCAAGCTCGCCGGCGCGAACAGCACCGAGTTCGACCTGAAGACGCTGCATCCCGTGATCAACATGATGGAGGAGCAAAAGAAGATCATCGACAAGGGGGCGACCATGCGGCTCGGCAGCTACGAGTGCGCCCTCACTCCCGGCACCCTGGCGCAGCAGGCCTACGGCAAGCCCAACGTCCGTGAGCGCCACCGTCACCGCTACGAGGTCAACAACGCCTATGTCGGCCAGCTCCAGCGCGCCGGCATGGTGGTGAGCGGGATCAATCCTCGTCGCAATCTGGTCGAGATCATCGAGCTCAAGAATCATCCCTGGTTCCTCGGCGTCCAGTTCCACCCCGAGTTTCAATCGAAGCCGAGCGCGCCGCATCCGCTTTTTGCCGCCTTCATCGGTGCGGCCCTGAAACAAAAACGCGTCCGGCGGAAATCGGCGAAAAAATGATTTTTCAGCCGAAGAAACTTCTTCTCATCGCCGGACCCTGCTCGCTTGAGAACGAGCGCGTCTGCCGCGCCGTGGCGGAAAAGCTGGTCAAGCTCGGCCGGGCCCACCGCGAGCTCCGCCTCGTCTTCAAGGGCTCGTTCGACAAGGCCAACCGCACCTCGCTCGCCGGGCCGCGCGGCACCGGCCTCGACGCCGGCCTCGAACTCCTCGCCATGGTGAAGCGCGACTACGGCTTTCCCGTGCTCACCGACGTGCACGAGACCGCGCAGGTCCCGGCCGTGGCCGCGGTCTGCGATGTCCTGCAGATTCCGGCCTTCCTTTGCCGGCAGACCGACCTCCTCCTCGCTGCCGCTGCCACCGGCCGCTCCGTCAACGTGAAAAAAGGCCAGTTCCTTTCCCCCCAGGAAATGCCGTTCGTCATCGGCAAGCTCAAGCAGGGCGGGGCAAAGGAAATCTGGCAGACCGAACGCGGCACGACCTTCGGCTACCAGAATCTCGTCGTCGACATGCGGTCGTTCACCCTGATGAAGCAGAACGGATTTCCCACCATCTTCGACGCCACTCACAGCGTGCAGCTGCCCGGCGCGGCCGGCGGCAAAAGCGGCGGCCAGCGCGAATTCGTTCCCCCGCTCGCCCGCGCCGCGCTCGCCGCCGGTGCCGACGGGCTCTTCATCGAAACCCATCCCCAGCCGGAAAAAGCCATCTCCGACGGAGCCAGCCAGATTCCCCTGCCGGAATTGCCGGCGCTCATCGCCGCCTGCCTGGCGGTCTGGAAGACCGTCCGCGCCTGAATTTTGCACATAGCGTTGACCGCTCCGTGCCGCCGGTCACACTTTCGTCTCAAATCGCCCCATGGAAACATTTCTGATCGACGTGCCGGTGCCTGCGATGGGCGCGACCGTGAACGAACTTACGATCATCGACCTCAAGGTCGAGGCCGGCTCTCGCATCGCTAAGGGCGAAAAAATCGCCGAACTGGAAAGCGACAAATCCATTTTCGATTTCGAGGCGCCGTGCGACGGCGTCGTCACTGAGATCAAGGGCCGCGCCGGCGATATCCTGCCGAGCGGCGCGCCCTTCCTGCGCATCGAAACCGGCGATGCCAGCCTGCGTCATCTGCAGGCGAAGGCGGAGACCGGGGGCCGGAAGCCGGAAGCCGGAAACCCAACGCCGGAGGTCAGAAGTTTGAAGGCGGAAACGAAAGCGCAGAACGGATCCGTCGACAGCCAATCCGCAATCCAAAATCCAAAATCCAAAGTAGCGCCGGTGACCTGCGCGGCCTGGACACCGCGTGCCCTCAAGCTGGCGGAAGAGGCCGGCCTGGATCCGGCGACGCTCGGCGGCATCGATGCCACCGGCCCCGGCGGCCGCATCTCCGGCGACGACGTGGTCCGGTTTCTGGAAAAACACCAAAACGGCGCACACGCCGCCCAGCCCGCCGCAACCGCCGGCGCTTGGAATCCATGCGCGGCCGAGACGGTTTGCATCGCTGGCGTCGGCTACGCCGTGCCCAAGGCGGTGATGCCGAACTGCGAGCTGTTGAAGGAATTTCCCGACAAGACCGAAGCGGAGATCATCAAGCTTACCGGCATTCGCGAGCGCCGCTATGCCGCCGAGGGCGAGACGGCCACGAGCCTGGCCGTCACCGCCGTGCAGCATGCACTGGAGCAGGCAAAGATGAGCGTGCAGGCGATCGATGGCGTGATCATGGCCACGCTATTGCCCGATCAGCCCGTGCCCTCGATGGCCAGCGCGCTCGCCCGCCAGCTCGGCATTCCCCATGCCCTGGCTTTTGACCTCAATGCCGCCTGTGCCGGCTGGCTTTACGCCCTTGAAGTCGGCCGCGCCTTCATCCATGGCGGCACGGCAAAAAACCTCATTGTCGTCACCGCCGAGCTCCTTTCCCGCATTACCAATCCGAAGGATCACAACACCGCCTTTCTCTTCGGCGACGGCGCGGGTGCCGCCATCCTGACCAACGCCCCCGGCGGCCACCGCCTCGCCCGCATGGCGCTTTCCGGCGACGCCGACCAGTTCACCGCCATCCAGCGCCCCGGCGGCGGCGCGACCCTTCCGTTCCCGCACCCCGGCGGCCACGACCGTGACGAATTTTACCTGCAGATGAACGGCGCGGCGGTCTTCAAACACGCGGTCATCGCTTTTGCCGACGAGATCGAGACGACGCTGGCGCGGCACCGGCTCAAACCCGGCGACATCTCATGGATCGTGCCCCACCAGGCGAACGAGCGCATCCTTCGCGCCGTGGGCAAGCGCGTCGGCATTCCCTACGAAAAATTCGTCGTCACCATTGCCAAGTACGGCAACACCAGCGCCGCCTCCGTCTCCATGGCGCTCGGCTGGGCGGCGGAGGAAGGCATTTTCCGTCCCGGTGACAAGATCATTTTCTGCAGCGTCGGCGCCGGGTTGACCTTCGCCGGTGGCTTGCTGGTGTGGTAAGTGATGCGAGCGCACGCCGGCGCGAAGCCGCCGTCCTGGCGCCTTGGCATGCGCCGGATTTCACCCGTTCTGCAGCTCGTAGCTTAGGATGCTCAAGGCGTAAATCGCAGCCGTCTCGCAACGCAGCACCAGCGGGCCGAGCGTGATGGGCTCGAATCCAGCCGACTTGGCCGTGCTCATTTCCGCCGGGGTGAAGTCGCCTTCCGGGCCGACCAGCCAAAGGACATTTTTGGGCATCCGGCCCTGCGCGGTGCGAAACGCCGCCAGCACGGTTTTAAGGGATTTGGCGCCGGGCTGAAGGCTGGCGATCAATTTCAAGTCATAACCCCGGGCGGATTCGATGAAGGAGGTGGCATTTTGCACGGGCAGAATTTCCGGCAGCCACGGGTTGCCGCACTGCTTGGCCGCTTCGAGGGCGGCGATCTGCCATTTTTCGCCTTTTTTGTCGGCGCGCTCATCGTCAAGCCGTACCTGGGTGCGCTCGCTTTCCAGCGGGACGATGCGCGTGGCGCCCAGCTCGGTGGCTTTGCGCACGATCGCGTCCATGAAGCCGCCCTTGGGCAGCGCCTGGCCGAGGGCAATGGCATAGGGCAGGGGCTTGGCTTTCTGCGCGAACCGCACCTTCAGGTGCGCCGCGCGCCGGTCGGCCACGACCAGCTCGCAAATCCATTCCAGGCCGCGGCCGTTGAACGCCACCACGGTGTCGCCTTTCTCCGCCCGGTTGACGATGATGAGATGGTGCGATTCCTCGAAGGAGAGAACGATTTCAGCGGGCTCGCGGCTGGCCGGCTGGCAGAAGGCGCGGAAGTCAGGCATGGGAAAGGAACCAGTGAAAAATCCCCGCCGCTGAAGCGCAAGCCCGCGCTGCAAAAACAGTAAGGGCGTTGAGCTAGCGACCCAACGCCCTTGCCGACTTATCAAACTACAAACTATGACAACCTAGGAGACCAAGAATGACTTCTTAATCGCCTCTTTTGCGTCCAGATAGACGCGCCCTGGCGGCGAGCGTTCAAAATTCATCGCAATTTCCGTCCGCCCAGGGCGTCTGGGGAAAAAGATTTACAAGTCGCGACCGCCGCCTAGGGTGCGACTTTCTGCGGCGCCCGGATGGCGGAATTGGCAGACGCGCGGGACTCAAAATCCCGTGTCCTTTAAAGACGTGTGGGTTCGACCCCCACTCCGGGCACCAGTTTACCACCCATAAAGGTAGTTAAGTATCCGACCAAGCTAGGTTGCCGCAATGGCTGACTCAGGGCGTATCTTGTATTGGTTGAGCATGGCTCATTTGTCGCCCGCGAAAGCGCTTATCGCGGCCATTGTCGCGGTGGGCTGATTAAGGCGCAGCCAATAGCGCTTCACCAGGTCCACGATCTCCTCCAATCCAGCGGGGTTGGACGGCTTCACGAGATACGAGTTGGCCCCAAGGGCACACGCCCGCAGAATGTCGGAACGCTGCTGCGACGAGGTCAGCATGATCACGACCATCGTATCCAAGGCAGGCTGGTCACGGATCCATTTCAGCACGTCCATGCCCATAATCAGCGGCAATTTCAGATCGAGAAACACCAGTGCCGGAATCGGGAACCGCGTGCGATCCGCATATTCGCCTTTTCCGCTCAGGTAGTCGATCGCCTCCTGGCCATCCTCGGCGACCTGAAAAGAGTCCATGAGGCCGGCCTTCTCCAGCGCTATTTCCATGAACACGACATCGTTTTCCTCATCCTCGACCAGGAGGATCGTGTGGGGTGGCAATGTATCCATAAATTCAACCTTTGCACAGCCGCAGCCAGAACCGGCTGCCTTGGCCCAGTTGCGATTCCACGCCGAGCGTGCGGTTCATCCGCTCCGCCGCTTTGCGCACGATGGCCAGCCCGATCCCGGTGCCTTCGTAGTCCTTCGCCCGGCGGATGCGGGTGAAGATCTTCCAGATGCGCTCGTGATCGCGCGGGTCGATGCCGATGCCGTTGTCGTCGATCCACAACCGGACGTCGCCCTCGATCTCGTCCGCGTGCACGCGGACGTGGGCCGTCGTGCCGGGCGCGACAAACTTCACCGCGTTCGTGAGCAGGTTGGAGACGACCTGCGTCAGGCTTGCTTCGTTCGCGAGCACCGCGGGCAGCGGGCCCTCGATGGCCACTTCCGCGCCGTTGGCCTGGAGCTGGGGATAGGTGGCGATGACGCGCCGGACG
>DASRHD010000362.1:0-11847 GCA_035650695.1 Opitutaceae bacterium | reverse complement strand
GAGGGCGGCGGATCTTGCAGCCAGCGCTGGAGCTGGCTTAGTTGGCCAGACATTCGTCCCGGATACGGAGCTTGGCCGCACGACGCTACGGCGCGGCTCCGCTGGTCATCCTCCAAAGCTTTTGACGGCCGATCAACCCATTTCGTGCAAACCACTTCCCGAGCCCGGGATTGGGAAAACACTGAGTCTGGCGCCCTTCCTCTCTCGGGATAACCGCTTGGATTTACAAGGCTTGCCTGCATCGGCGAGCCTTGCGCCGCCTCCAAGAATCGAAAAGTCCGGAACCCCGGCCCCGGTCACTCGATAAACGTCACCTTGTTGATCTCCCGGAGGGTGGTGACTCCGGCCAGCACCTTGGCGACCGCGGATTCCCGCAGAAATGTCATGCCTTCTTCGCGGGCAAAACGTTTGATTTCCGAGGTAGGCCGCTTGGCCAGAATCAGCTCGCGGATCCGGTCGCTCAAATCAAGCAGCTCGTGAATCGCCGTGCGCCCGCGGAAGCCGGTGCCGGCACACTCAATGCATCCTTCGCCTTCGTGAAATTCGAAGTCGCGATATTTCCGTGGATCGAGACCGCTTTCTTCCAGATACAAATCCGGATAGCGGACCGTTTTCTTACAGTGCTCGCAGATGACGCGCACCAGCCGCTGCGCCAGGATGCAGTTGAGCGCCGAGACGAAGTTGTAGGCCTCCACGCCCATGTTCAGGAAACGCCCCAGCACATCGACGACGTTATTGGCGTGGACCGTGGTGAACACCAAGTGGCCCGTCAAGGCCGACTGTATCGCGATTTGAGCCGTCTCCTCGTCGCGGATCTCGCCGACCATGATCTTGTCCGGATCATGGCGCAAAATAGAGCGGAGGCCGCGGGCGAAGGTGAGGCCTTTCTTGTCATTCACCGGAATTTGCGTGATGCCTTTGATCTGGTATTCGACGGGGTCCTCGATGGTCACTATCTTGTCCTCGTCGTTCTTGATCTCGCTGAGCGCGGCGTAAAGCGTAGTCGTCTTGCCGCTGCCGGTAGGGCCGGTGACCAGGACCATGCCATAAGGTTCATTGATGTAGCGCCGGAATTTCTTCAGGTCGGTTTCAGAGAAGCCGACCACGTCGAGCGAAAGCTGGTGGAACTTCTCGCTCATCGATTCCTTGTCGAGCACGCGCAGCACGGCGTCTTCGCCGTGAATGGTGGGCATGATGGAGACCCGGAAATCGATGTAGCGGCCCTTATAGCGCACGCGGAAACGGCCGTCCTGCGGGATGCGGCGCTCGGCGATGTCGAGCTCCGACATAACCTTGATGCGCGAAATGATGGTCTGGTGCCAGTCCTTGGAGATCGGCGGCATGGCGTAGTGGAGCACGCCGTCGATGCGGTATTTGATGGCCACTTCCTGGTCGCGGGTCTCGATGTGGATGTCGCTGGCGCGGCGCTCGAGAGCGTTGAAGATGGTCGTATCGACCAGGCGGATGACCGGGCTGATGTCGGTATCGGCGGCGGTGAGGCGCTCGATGGAAATGGTTTCGTCGGCGTTGTCTTCCTCGCGCACCACATCCAGCACAAACCCCTCGGTGACTTCCTCCAGGACGCGCTGGGACTGTTCGGTTTTCTTCAACAGGTCGTTGATCTGGGTGAGTGTGGCGACCTTGACTTTGATCTTTTTGTTGAGCAGCAGGGAAATTTCGTCCACTAGCATCAACTGCTTGGGGTCGGCGATGGCGATCTCAAGCGCGCCGTTCTGTAGGCGCAAGGGGACGAAATTGTAGCGGAACATCAGCTCGACCGGGATGGACCGGAACAGGTCGTGCTCGATGTGCTCCTGATCAAGATCAACGAATTCATAGCGATAGCGGCGCGCCAGGTCCTTGGCCGCCTGCATCTCGGCAACCGGATCCACGCGAATCGGTTTTTCTGTCGTAGCCATAAGCGCCGCTGCCCTTTACGCCGGACTTGGCACGCCACTTACCATAGTAGACGAGGCAGGCAAACCAAACGTGCAGGGCAGTTTGCGCCCGCGGAAAGGCCGGGAGCCCGCTTCGCCTTCAGCGAACAAGAGAATAAAATTGCCAGAGAAACTGCGGGCCGAATGCGGCGAATGGCCCGCCAAAAAGATAGAAAAGCAACCCATACCCGCCACGCGAACATCTCGACTGTTCGAGGACGCGAATCCCACAGCCAGGGCGTTTCTCTAGGACGTTTTGTTCTGGAACGACGTCGCGTGCCGCCTGCACGGGGAGGCGTCCGGAGCCGGCGCCTCGAAGCGGAACGGGAAGTAGGAGGCGAGCGGCGGCTACCAGGCGCTAACCCGAGCCATTCAGCTCCCAGGCGAGGCTACTGCGGCAGCGCGAACGTGAACAACGCAGTTCCCGCGATTACGGCGATGTACTGGCGGCCGTCCATTTCGTAGGTCATAGCCGGAGCAGAGACGCCCGAGCCCAACTGGAAATTCCACAGAACTTTGCCGGTACGGGCGTGGAAGGCTGTCAGGTAGCCTTGGCCGTCGCCGGCGAAAACGAGATCGCCCCCGGTAGTGAGGACGGAGCCCCGGTGCGGATGAATGGTCTTGAACTCCCAAACCAGCCTGCCATCGCGGGCGTCGAAGGCGCGCAGCGCGCCGGTCCGTTTGCTATTGGGCACGGATTCGTTCACACTGCCCAGCCATTGCGCGCCTTCCATGCGCGGCGCATCGCTTGAATAAAAAATCTCACATTCCTCGGCAGAAGGAACATAAAAGAGGCCGGTTTGCGGATTGTACGCTGCGTGGTTCCAGTTCTTGCCCCCGCCCAGGCCCGGGCACGCCTCGACCCCCTCCGGAGTCGGATCTGTGCCCGGCTTTACCAAAGGCCGGCCGCTGGCATCGAGTTTTTCCGCCCAGGTCGTCTTGACGAACGGCTTGCCCCAGATCGGCTTGCCTTCCTGGCGGTCGATTCCGTAAATGAAGCCGTTCCGGTTGGCCTCGAGCAGAATCTTACGAGGAACGCCGTCAATGGTCACGTCGGCCAGAATCGGCTCGTTGACGCCGTCCCAGTCGTGGGTGTCGTGCGGGGTATATTGATAATACCATTTGAGCTTGCCGGTATCAGCGTCAAGCGCCACAACGCAATCACTGTAAAGGTTGTCCCCTGGACGGGCGCTGCCGTTGAGGTCGGGACCCGGATTTCCGACGCCCCAGTACACCAAATTGAGCTGGGGATCGTAGGAACCTGTGACCCAGGAGGACCCGCCGCCCCGCGACCAGGCGTCGCCAGTCCAGGTTTCTCCTCCCGGCTCGCCGGGCGCGGCGATCGTCCAGAAGCGCCAGGCGCGCTTTCCTGTGTCGATGTAATAGGCGTCAATGAAGCCGCGTGTTCCCATTTCCGCGCCGGCGATGCCGACTATGACCTTGTCTTTCACCAGCAGCGGCGCGGCCGTGGCGCTATAACCGGCTTTATAGTCGGCCATTTCGGTGTCCCAGATCAGATGGCCGGTCTTTTTGTCGAGCGCCAGCACATGGGCGTCAATGGTGGCCAGAAAGAGGCGCTCTCCGGCGAGCGCCATCCCGCGGTTGACCGGGCCGCAGCAGAGCCGCAGATGCTCGGGAATCGGCCGGTGGTAGTGCCAAAGGCTGCGGCCGGTGCGGGCGTCCACGGCGAAAGCGTGGCCGGCCGGGCCGGTGAAATACAGGATGCCGTCTTCGAACAGCGGCGTGGCTTCGTAATGGCCTTCGACGCGCGGCTGGTAGACCCAGTTTACGGCGAGGCGGCTGACATTGGAGGCGTTGATTTGCTTGAGGGGGCTGAAGCGCTGGGAGGCGAGATTGGCGCCGTAGATGGTCCAGTTTTGGGCGGCCAGCGGCGGCGCGGCCAGAAGCAAAATGAGCAAAAGCATCATTGTTTCCCTCGCAAGGTGTCCAGGTAGGCGACGATGTCGTCAATTTCTGCCGGGGAGAGCGAACTGGGCGGCATCAATGAATCGCGCAGCTCCTCGAATTTTTCCAGATTCGACCGGCGGAACGAATGATATTTTTCGCTCGTGTCGAAAATCTGCACCGTGAAATCGTCCTCGTTCTTCAGCACGCCGGTAATCGGCTGGCCGCCCCGGGGCACGACGCGCACGCCGCGATACCCTTCGGCGATGTCGGCCGAAGGCTTAACGATTGATTCCTGAAGATAGGCCAGCGAACGCTGGGCGCCGATACGGGTGAGCTCGGGACCGAGACGCCCCCCGCGGCCGGCGACCATGTGGCAGCTCCCGCAATTTCCCTTGCCCCAAAAGAGCTCCTGGCCGCGCTGCGGGTTTCCGGTTACGGTTACCGAGCCGGTTCCGGCGTGAAGGGATCGCACGTAGGCGACCACCTGCCGCACGGCCTCCTCCGAGAGATACTCCCCGAAGGCGGGCATGCCGGTGCCGGGGATGCCCCGCGAAATGGCTCGCGCCAGATCGGCGTCGCTGTCGCCGTGCGTGAAGTTGCCGCGGGCAAGATCGGGGCCGCGCACACCCTGGCCCTTCAGACCATGACAGCCGGAACAATATGTCCGGAAGATGTAGGCTCCTGCCGCGGCGTCAGACTGCTGCGCCGCCAGGGGCAACGCCGCAACGATCAAGACCAAACTGAGTTTCGTTCCCATCGGACGTTGAGTGTAGCATTAGAAGAGCATGAATCTCACCGACTTGTTCGACTTGTCGTTCCAGGGGCGCCGGGATTCGGCGGCCCTGGAATTCGGCGGCCGGGAATACACGTTCGGGGAGATCGATATCCGCAGCAACCGCATGGCGCACCTTCTCGCCGAGCGCGGCCTGCGGACCGGAGACCGTCTGTGCGCTTTTCTGGCCAATTCCGTGGAGATGGTCGACCTGTACCTGGCGTGCGTCAAGCTCGGAGTGATTTTCGTCCCTATCAATATCTTGTACCGGGAGCGCGAGATCACACACATTTTGGAAGATGCCGAGCCTAAAGCCGTCGTGGCGAGAGGAGATCTGCCGTTGAGCGGCGGCGCGCCGGCGCCGGTATGGCAGGCCGAAGAACTGAGCGTCGCGGCCGCCTGCGGTTTCAGCGGACGCCGCCTGCCGGTGCTCGATGGAGATACGCCCGCCGCCATCGTCTACACCTCCGGCACCACCGGAGCTTCCAAAGGCGCCATCCTCACCCACAACAACTTTGCCTCGAACGCATTGAATTTGATCACCTGCTGGCAGATCTCGTCCGCTGACCGGTTTCTGCTGCCGCTGCCTCTGTTTCACGTGCACGGGCTCGGCAACGGCGTGCATGTTTGGCTCCTCAGCGGCTGCCGGATGCGGCTGCTGGAACGCTTTGAGCACGAAAAGGCCGTAGAAACGTTTCTCGATTTCCGTCCTACGCTGTTCTTCGGTGTCCCGACCATCTATCTGCGACTGCTGGACGCTCCGCCGGAAGCCGGCCGGACCATCGGCAGCTTCATGCGGCTGTTTGTTTCGGGATCGGCTCCGCTGCCCGCCCAGGTGCTCGAGCAATTTGAAAAGCTCTTCGGTCACCGCATTCTGGAACGGTACGGCATGAGCGAGACCCTGATGAATATCAGCAATCCCTATGTCGGAGAGCGGCGGCCGGGAACGGTGGGGCTGCCGCTGCCGGGCGTTTCGATCCGCCTGCTCGATCCGGCCGGCGAGCCGGTACCGCTCGGAGAGGCGGGCGAGGTTTACATCCGCGGGCCGAATGTATTTGCCGGATACTGGCGCCGCGAGGAGGACACCCGGGCGGCGTTTTACGAAGGCTATTTCCGGTCGGGCGATCTCGCCGTGCGCTCGCCGGACGGCTATTACACCTTGTGCGGCCGCCGCAGCGATCTGATTATCTCCGGGGGCTTTAATATTTATCCGCGGGAAATCGAAGAGTTCTTGCTGGAGCAAGAAGAAGTGGCGGAAGCGGCCGTGGTCGGCGTGCCTGATCGACTCCGGGGCGAAGTGCCGGTAGCCTATGTGGTCGCCCGGAAAGCCTTTGATGCGGCCGTGATCGAGGCGCGCTGCCGGCAGAAGCTGGCCTCATTCAAGGTGCCGCGAGCGTTCATTTGCGTCGAGAAACTGCCGCGCACGGCGCTCGGCAAGGTGCAAAAGCATCTGCTGCCGAAGTGGGAAAGCGCCGGATGAGACAGACTCGCGCATCCCGGCTGATGCACGCGAGGTAAGCTTGCCTGAGCGTTGGAACGCCTGAATGTTCGGCTCACCCTTCGAGATATCTCCGCAGGTCGTCCGGGCGAAAGCAATGGGCGAAAGCGGTCTCCCGCAAAATGCGGCCCAAGCGCACCAGTTCCGCCAGTGATTGCTCCATGGTCATCATTCCCTCGGCGCGCCCCATCGAGAGCTGCTGCCGGAGCATGTGATCGTCGCCCTTGCGGATGAGGTTGCGGACGGCGTCGGTGGCCACCATGATTTCGAGAGCCGGGTAGCGGCCCGGGCCCGCCCCTCCGGCGGCGGGAACCAATTGTTGCGCCACCACGGCCAGCAGCGCGAGGGAGAGTTGCTGCCGGATCTGCGGCTGCCCTCCGGCGGGGAACGAATCCAGGATGCGGGCCACCGCTTGCGAAGCGTCGTTGGTGTGAAGAGTGGAGAGGACCAGGTGGCCCGTTTCAGCGGCGGTCAGCACCGTGGCCATGGTCTCCAAATCGCGCATTTCGCCGACCAGGATTACATCCGGCGTCTGCCGCAGAATGCTCCGCAGGGCAATCGCAAAGTCAGGCGTATCGTGGCCCACCTCGATCTGCTCGACGACGGAATTGCGGTTCGGATGCTGGTACTCGATCGGATCTTCGATGGTGACGATGTGATCGCGCCGACGGCTGTTGATCAAGTCAATGAGGGCGGCCAGCGTGGAGGTCTTGCCGCAGCCCGTCGGTCCCGTAATCAGCATCAGGCCCTGGCGGCGCTCCGCGAGGCGGGCCAGCAGCGGCGGAAGGTGCAACGCTTCCAGCGTGGGGATGCGGGCGGGCAACAGGCGGATGCTGGCGGCGAGCGTCCCCCGCTGGTAGTGCAGGTTGGCCCGGAAGCGGCCGATCGGCTCGCGCACGAAACAGAAATCCACCGCCTTGTTGTTTTGCAGCTCCTCGTAACGCGGCTGATCAAGCACGGGAAGCAGCAAATTCCGGACCTCGTCGGAAGAAAGCGGGGGACCGGAGGCGGGCATCAGGGCGCCGTTCACGCGCAACGCGACGGCGGAGCCCGGAACCAGCAGCAGATCGGAGGCATTCTGCCGGGCGGCGAAAGCCAGTAATTGATCGAGGGATCCCGAAGCTGCGGCGCGCTCCCGCACCGTGGGCGCCCCGGAAGGCGCAGCGCCCGGGGCCGCCCGATTCAGTTCCTCCACAATCCGGGCGAGTTCGTGATCGTATGCGGACACTTGCCGCGCGGCTCCCCTGCCGCTTTTTCGATCTTAGCACCCGGGAGCCGAAGCGCCCGGCGACCGAGACCGGCCCTGGGGAGGAGCTGCGGCCCTGCGGCGGCGCCGGAGCCTTTAGTTGGCGATAATCATGCGCGAGGTGCTTCCCATGGTGATGGCGCTTATGGAAGCGATCCAGGGCGTAACGAACTGAAAGGGATATTGCACCCGCACCTGGACGGTCCCTCCCCGCTCGTTGTCGGGCGTCCAGGAGGTGCTGACCCTCAGGGCATTCGGGTCAAGTCCAACGGCATTGGCTTGCACGACAGACGTAATCTGGTCGTTAGTTACGGGGTCTGTGCTGCCGTGGGCCATGGCATAGCGCGCGCCCTGCCGGGCTGCTTCCGCGATGGTAGTGTACGTCCAGACGGCGCGGCCAAGTTCCATCAGACCCATAATTAGGAGAATGAACGTAAGAAAGCCGAGGGCGAATTCCATCAAGGCGGCTCCCCGGGATCGCCCGTGCCGGTTCGGAGTTTGGCTGGACATGGCTCTCCCTTTATTGCACCCGCATGTACGCCTTGCGGCCCACAAGCACGGAACCTGGGATGCCCGGGTAGCTGACCAGAGGCTGGAAATTCTCCTGCACCTGTGTGCTGACATAAATGCGCGGTGCTCTGTAGTTCGGGCAAGATCCGCTGGTGCAATCAACTCGCGTGCCGTCCGGGCAATCGCAATACCGGCCGGCGGTCGCCGTGATGCCCTTCAGGTCCGCCGCATCGCTTTTGGCGGCTTGCTGCATTTGCAGAAACGCCCCGGACGAAACGTTGCTCTGCGCGCCGTAAAAAGCGCCGGTGCCGGCCGCATTGGCCAGCTCCACAGCGTGATAGAAAATGCGGCCGAAATCGGCGGCCCCCAGCGTCAGCAGCAACAGCGTGATGCCCGCGACAGCCAGTTCCACGGTCGCGGTTCCGCGTTTCGCGTTTCGTTTTCGGGACCAGTGTCTTCGCATGAGGACCTCCCGGTGTTAGTAATCGCTACTCCACCAGCGATGCGATCCGCGTGGGCGGCGGAACATCGCTGGCGTCAAAGTTGCCATTCACGTACGCATTGCCGGAAACGGTGATCGTATCGGCGATAATCATCGTCCAGTTCGCGGCCGTGCTCGTGCCGCTGTAAGAGAGATGGGTGGAAGGAAAGTAAAACGCTCCTTCAAAGATGGAGTCGGAGGTTCCGTTGATTACGTTGCCTGGTGATTTATCCGGAGCGTTTTTGTCATTCCAGAACAAAACTCCCTGGTAGTCGCCGGAGGTGGGCGCGGTCAGGTCGGTTTTGACTGTACCGTCTATATTGAAGGTTCCCCACTTGCCCGCAGCCCCGGTGTTTGTGTTGTAGAAGGTCACGCCAGCGCCGTTCAATATGGCGTTGCCGCTGGCTTGCAGCCCACCCCCGTCGAGGATATAGGTTCCCGGCATGAACGTAACCGTTCCGCCGGTGATCGTAATGCCACCGGAGTAAATGCCGGGGTAAAGCGTCACGGAGCCGCCGCTGATTTTTTCGTTCGTGGCGATCGGCGAGCCGCTGGCCGAAGGCGGCGTCAGGTAGGATAGGGGATCCATGGCCGGGGGTACCTGGGTGCTGGGCGGCGGATCGATGCAATTGGCGCTGCCGTTCGCCAGCCAGCCGCCGGTAACGCCCACTTCGCCGGCATAGATACAGCCGCCGCCGTTGGCGATAATCGCCTGGTTGTTATTGGAATTGACCATGACCCCGCACCCGGCGGTGAGATTCGAAGTTCCCTGCACCGTGAGAGCGCCCTTTTGCGTCGGGTTCAGGGCCATCACACAGCCCGAGGCGGCGTTTACCAGACCGGCGACGGCCCGCGAGCGCACTGTGGCGGAATTTTTATTGATAATGCGGAGGAAAAATGTGGGCACATCCTGGCTGATGACGACTTCGACAAATCTTGGGTCGCCCGCCCTTGCTCCGGTGGCGGGCGGGTTATTTACCGTGATGATGGCGTTCTTGTCAGTAAAGCCGTTCAAGCCGGCGTCATTCTTTGCGGCGGAGACGACCAGACTGGAGTTCTGGCGCCAAAGCTCGTGCGCGCCGCCCAGGGCGCCGGCGTCCGCCGCCGTCTGCATGCGCCGCTTTATGTGATAGATATAACCGATATCCAGAGACAATCCCGTGACGCCCAGCAGCGCCGGAATCAAAAGCGCCGTCATAGTCAGTATCTGGCCGCGGCGCCGGCCAGGAGCGCGGAAAATGGCGTGCTTCGTCCTGGAACGGAGTTCGCATATCGCTGGAGTTGTCATGGCGGCCTCCCCACCTTTACTAGTCCAGATGAGTCTCTCAGGTCCATAGACAATTCGTTTTTTCGGCTTAGAGCAATCGAGCTAACCTTACCAGGGACCAAGGAAATACTACTCAACGGGACCTTGGTGATATGTCTTAAGTGTTCCCTCCTTGACTTGAAGCGGCGGGCGTGACGCTGTCCCGGGAGGCGTCAAAGCTGGGCGCGAAAGAGCGCTTTATCGCGCGGCTCGACGGGGGGCTGCGATCAGCGCCCAGGCGATCGCCGCGAAGGCAGCGACGGACAGATAACCGCCGTACCGCGTATAGATGGGAATTTGTCCGGAGCCGGTCAGCACCTGGGTCAGCGATTTCACGCCGGCCAAGAAAAGCACGGGAAGCAAAATGCCGGCGATGGCTTCGCCGGCAATCAGCCCCGATGCGATCAGCACGCCATTCTCTTCCACGGCGGGGCGGCGCTCCGCGGGCGTAATGGAGTCGGATACCCATTTGGTCACGCCGCCGACCAGAATGGCCGAGACCGTCTCGAACGGCAAATACATGCCGACTGCGATCAGCATCGGCGAGGGCGCTTCGATCATAACCAGCGCGAGACCGAAAGCCACTCCCATGACGAGCAAGGCCCAGGGCATCTGCCCTCCCACAATGCCGGCCGCAAGCTGCGCCATCAAGCCGGCCTGGGGGGCAGGCAGCTCCCGATCGCCAATGCCCGTTCCGCCGCTTCGGAGATTGGCTGCGTGCAAGGCGATGATCGGCAGCATGAGAAATACCGAAACGGCGACGACGGCGATAATCTCGACGACCTCCATTTTCCAGGGAGTGCCGCGCAGCAGGTGACCCGCCTTCAGGTCCTGAATCAGGGAGCCGGAAACGCAGCACGCGTTGCATACGACTGCCGCGACGCCCAGTACGGCCGCCACGCCGAGCGAGCCTCGAACGCCGATAACAAGCATCACCAGAGCGGCGATTACCAGAGCCGCGAGCGTCAATCCGGAGACAGGCTGGTTCGATCCGCCGACCAGTCCGACGAGGTAACCGCCGACTGCGGAAAGAACGAAGCCGGTGACGGTCATCACGATCGCGGCGCTCGCCGCCGCCACAGCCCGGCCGGTGAAATGGTAATAGATGGTGCTAATAGGTACAACCAGGGCAGCGGCCGCCGCCAGCACCCACGGCAGCGGCAGATCGAGATCCGTTTGTCCGGCCGCACCGCCCGCCCGCGCGCGCGCCGAGGCCTCAAAGGCGCCCCGCAGGGAGCGCACCAGGGGCTCGCGCATCTCATAAAGCGTATACACCGCTCCCACGAGCATCGCTCCCACCGCAATCGGCCGGACGGTTTCCCGCCAGATCGAATCGGCCACTACGTCCCAGGGAGCGGGCGCTCCTGCCGAGCCTAGCTTCCGCGGCAAATCGGGATCGAGAAAAATGACCAGAGGGATCAAAAGCCACCACGCAATCACGCCTCCGGCCGCGTTGATGAAGGCGAGCCTCGGGCCAATGATGTATCCGATGCCGGCGAGCGCCGGCGAGGCTGCGGGTGTTGAGTAGGCAAAGCCGCCGCGCGAGAAGGGCAAAAATCCCTGGACGGACTCGCGGAACAGGAGCAGGCCCCTGTCGCTCTTGAGCAATTGCAGCAAAGCGCCCAGGCCCATAGCGCTGAAGATGTATCGGGACGTATCCCCGCCGGCCTGGCCGGCCTTTACGATTTCCGCGCTGGCGGTGGATTCGGGAAAGGGAAGGCCCGAATCGACGCACAACGGGCGGCGCAAAATGATGATAAACATGACGCCGATCAGGCCGCCGGTCATCAAGATGAAACTCGCTTCCCAAAAGTGCGAGCGGAGGTCTTTCCAAAGCGCCTGCCCTCCGACGTTCACAAGAAGGAACGCGGGGATGGTAAAGACGGCGCCGGCCGCCAGGGCCTCGCCCACCGAAGCGGCCGTGCGGGCGATATTCTGCTCGAGGATGCCGCCCCGGTAAAATGGCAGACGGAACAGCGCTATGCCGATGACCGCTGCCGGGATGGTGGCGGAAACAGTTTGTCCCGCCTTCATTCCTAAGTAAGCATTCGCCGCGCCGAAAACCAGAGCCATGACGACGCCTGCGAGCACCGCCTTCACGGTGAGCTCGGGTTCGGGTGGGCCGCCGACAGCTTCGTTTCCCGCGACGCCGGATTTTTCCGGAGCCTCCGCTTTTTTCATTTTCCCGC
>DASRHD010000361.1:0-12090 GCA_035650695.1 Opitutaceae bacterium | reverse complement strand
CCGCCGGCGGTGAGGGTGCCGCTCAGCCCGATGTTCATCATGGCGTCGGTCAGCTCGCGGTTCGGTGTGTATCCGTCTTTCTGACACATTTCGACCCGCAGGGCCAGGCCCAGCCCGTCCACGTCGCCCATCTGCGGATATTTTTTGGCCAGCTCCTTCAGCTGCGCGAGGAAGTAGGCTCCCCGTTGCATCACCCGTTTCTCGAAGTCCTCCTCTTCCATCAGCTTCATCGTCTCGAGCGCCACCGCCGTGCCCAGGGTGTTGGAGGAAAAGGTCGAGTGGGTGGAGCCGGGCGGGAAGACCTGTGGCGAAATCAACTCCTCCCGCGCCCAGATGGCGGAAATCGGATTCATCCCGTTGGTCAGGGCTTTGCCGAAAACGATCACGTCGGGCTTCACCCCGAAATGCTCGAGGGCGAAGAACCGGCCGGTGCGGTAAAATCCCATCTGGATCTCATCGTCGATCAGGAGAATGCCGTGCTGCTCCAGGACCTTTTTCAGGCCGGGAAAATATCCCTCCGGCGGCACGATGTATCCGCCGGTCCCCTGCACCGCCTCGACAAAAAAGGCGCCGAACTCCGCCTGGCCGGTCTTGTTCACCACCCCGTAGTACTCGGTTTCGAAGAGGCGCTCGAACTGCTTGAGGCAGAACATGCCGCAGGACTCGCGCTTCATGCCGTAGGGACAGCGGAAACAATAGGGATAGGGAATGAAATTGGCCCGGTCGCCAAAATGGCCGAACCGCTCGCGGTAGCGGTAGCTCGAGGTGATCGCGGAGGCCCCGAGGGTGCGGCCGTGGTAGCCGCCCATGAAGGCGAAGGCCAGGTTCTTCTTCGTATGGTTGCGCCCCACCTTCCAGGCGTCTTCGATCGCGCTCGCGCCACCGACGTTGAAATGGATGCGGCCTTTTTCGCCGAAAATCGCCTCGACCTTGCGGGCGAGCTTGGCGGCGAGAAGGATTTTTTCCCGGTGAAGGTACTGGCAGGCGAGCTGGGGCAGGACGTCGATCTGCTGCTTCAGCGCGGCATTGAGGCGCGGGTGGCCGTAGCCGAAGCTGGCGGCGGAATACCACATCTGCAGGTCGAGGTACTCGGTTCCGCGCTCGTCATAGAGATAGATCGATTCCGCCCGCCGGAAGAGGGTCAGCTCCTTGGCGTAGTGAACGGTGTCGCCCCACGAGCAGTATTTCGCCTCGAGCTCGAGGAGGTTCTCATTCGCCTCGTCGGGCGCAGGCGTGCCGGAAGAAGAAGATTTCACGATAATATTTCCTGCAGACGGGAGTAAACGCCCCCCAGGTTTTCAAACGGGATGCAGCGGGGATGGCAGTTCGAGTAGTGCTCAAGCAAATGGTCCTTGGCAAAGAGTATTTCGCAGAACCCCGCCGGGCAGACGTCCGACTGGCCGTCGCCGACATAAATTTTTTGCGTGCCGGGCGCCCGATTGCGCTGGAAGAGGTGCGAGGTCTTGCAATTGGCGCAGCGGGTGCAGATCGAATGAAAGTAGGGAAACCGCACGACCGGACGGTCGCCGTCCAGCTCCAGCTCGTTGGCCAGAACCGTCGGCCCGGTCGCCTGGTTGGTTTCCAGAATCGGAAGGATGATGGCGGAGAAGCTGTCACTCACGATCACCGGCTTGATCGCCTTTTCCCGCAACAGTGCGAGAATGGAGCGGAAGGCCGGGTCGATCCGGATGCTGCCAAGATAATCGCGGAGCGCCGCGGCGGAGACCCGCACCTGGGAAAGCTGGCGTTCCAGGCAGTCGCGCGAGCCGATCGCGCCGGCCTGCCACAACGCCTCCGCCGCCTTCCAGTCGTCGTTGATCGAAAAGCGCTCGATCAGGTCGTCGAGCACGTCGAACTCCGTCACCGTATTGTCGAAATCGAAATAGATCTCAAAGGGCCCGGAGGCGCTCATATCGTTTCGAAAAATGCCTTCATCTCGCAGGCGACCTTTTCCCTTTCCTGGTCCGCGGTGATGACGTGGTAGGAATCTTTCAAGACCACGAGCTTTTTAATCGGCGAGGCGATGCGGTCGTAAATCAACTCGGAGTTTTTCAGGCTGGCGGTGTCGTCCTCCTGCGGGTGGATCAGGAGGAGGGGAGTGCGGACCCGCCCGAGGCGGGGAATGACGGTTCGGGCCAGCCGGCGGAGCTGATGAAAAAGGGAAACGGGGAAGAAGGCGTAGCCGTACCGGGAGACGCCGTTGGTGTCACCGAGTTTGGCCTGGCTGTAGAAACGGTGCACCATGCTGCGGATAGCCTTGTTTTTTATGCCATAGGGGGGCTTCTCCTTGAAATAGACCCGATATTTCAACGGCGTATAGGAGGCGAGCGGCAGCAGGCGGTTGTACCAGGGAACGTTCCAGCCATCGAAAAACAAGGTGGGGGCGAGGCAAGTGCCGCCCGCCAGATCCTCGCCAAACTCCTCCGCCAGCAGCAGCACGAACAGGGCGCTCATGGAGAGGCCCGCGACGTAAATCTTGTCGCCGGTCTCGAGCGTTTTCCGAAACAGGTCGCGCAGCGGAGCGTAGAGTTCCTCCCACGTCGTGCGCTTCAGGATGTGCAGCGGCCGGCCGTGATTGGCCAGCTGCGGACAAATCACGCTGTATCCCAATTTGTGGAAAGAAAAGGCGAGATGCCGCGTTTCATTCGGCGTGCCGGTCAGCCCGTGAAGCAAAATCAAGGTTCGGGGCAGATGACCGCGAAGCACGATATCATCGCTGGGGCTGGAGGGGGCGGCTTCTAATTCCGGTTTGTTGAGATCGAGAGAAAAAACAAGTGACATAGAGACTGCTCTACTGGATGGGGGGGGACCAAAGTTGAGAGAGATTCTCGCGCAGGCAACCGCAAACCGCCGCGGCTATGCCGGCCAATGCCAGTTCCCTTCCTGACTCAAAAACTGTAGTCCAGTTCCAATACGCAAATGAATGGCGAATGCCGGTCGCTCGTTCTGAGCAGATGCCCGCGTTCGTCCTCAAACCGGTGGTTTTGCGCGAGCGCGGCCCCGGCCGCCAGAGAGGCGACAAGGTGCGGGCCCGGCTTATATTGGAGCCCGCCGAAAAGAGGAAACGCCTCATAACGCAGGATGCCCGAGGGAATTGAAGACCGGCGCCCCAGGCGGATGTCTTGGGATTGAAACTCCAGCTGCCCGAACACGCTGACTTCTCCGGTCACGTCGCAAGACAGCCGACCGCTTTGGCCGTCGAGGGCTGTCAGGTGCCAGCGGCCGGAAAAATTCCAATCGATGATCGGGTAGGGCACGATCAAGGGCGAGCCGCTCAGGCGTTGTTCAAACTCCAGGCTCAGTCCGATTTTCAGGTTTTTTTTGCTGAAAAAGGCGCCGACCGAACCGGTCGACAAAAGCGCATCCCGAAGGGGCGCGCCGGGCGCGGCCGCCGACTGCAGCTGGGTCGATCCCACCACCGACCACGACGGCGTGAGGTTGACCGCCAGCGTGGGCTGAAGCGTGATCAGTGCGGCTTGGGAAAGCGGCGCCGATCGGCCGGGAAGAAAATCGCCGAAATCACGGAAGTGATAGGTGCGCCGCTCGGCGATAACATCGAGCCCCAGGCCGCATTGGCTGGAGCCGGCCACCGGCGTGAAGAAATCGATCGCGCCGGACCATTGCGCGACGCCGGCGCGGCCCGCCCCCAGGGGTGCGTTCGCAATCGCCCGGCCGGTCGCGTCGATCTCCGCCGGCGGCACCGCCTCTTCTGCCGCCAGCGGACGGCAAAGGACGAGCGCGACCAGGGCGAAAATTCCGCGGCACGGATGGACGGTTCGGCGCAAGCCCGAGGGCTAAAGTCATTCCGGCAAAATTGCAGGGAAAATGTTGAGGGTGCACCTGCTCACGGCGGATCCAGTTTCAAGCCGCCCGGATCCTTGATCTGCACCTCCCCAAGGTAGGACCAGTCGTTGTGACCGCCGTCGATCAGCGTGAATTTCGCCGAAGGAAGCGCTGCGGCCAGGGCCCGGGCGTGCGCGACCGGAATGACCGTGTCGGCTTTGGCGCCAAAAATTTCCACCGGGCCTCGATAGCCTGAAAGCGCCGCCACGTTATCCCAGTCGTCCCGTAGCAGCAGGCTGACCAGAAACGCGGGAAAGTGATCTTTGGCGACGAGCGAGAGCTTATCAAAAGGAACGATCAGCACCAATTTGTCGGGAGGAGGCTGGAGGCTGGCCAGCGACGCGGCCGGGCCGCTCCCAATCGATTCCCCCACCACGCAAACCGGAATTCTGGGATAATCACGCCGAAGGCGAAGGTAGGCCTCTTTGGCTGCCTGATTAAAGCTCTCCTGGGAGGGAACGCCGCCTCGATTTCCATAGCCGGGATACTCGAGAATGAAAATGGAGTCTTCCGGTGGAAAATGGGGCAGGGCGTAGGTCCGATCGGATGCCTGACCGGCATTGCCGTGCAACATCAGCCAGGCGGCGCGGGGCGATGCAACCATTCGCGCATAACCGATCAGCGCTCCGTTGTTCGTCCAGGGGACAAGATCGGTGCCGGCCGGACGATGCGAAGGATAAAAAAGCAATTTTCTTCCGAGCGAGGTGCAGCAGGCCGTCAGGAAAAAAATGGCGGCGGCGACAAGGATCGCGGTGACCATGAATTTTCGAGGCATATTTTACGCGGCTGTTTTGAGCAGCCGTACTTGCTTGATCCGCTCGGAATTCACCGCGAACGACCAATCCCCCGGACCGAGGGCAAAGAAGTGGAGGCGTTCGGAAAGACGGGGTGAAGTAATCATGGCAGAAAATCATTTAAGGGATCGACGACGCTTCGGCGTCCATGAGAGTGAGCACCTTTTCGACGGCCCGGCGGTCGCTTTCGGCGATTTTTGCCTCGAACTCTTTCAGCTTTCGCTCGTAAGCGGGGTGGGCTTGCCGCCAGAGCCGGCGGCCTTTGCCGCTCAGAGCAACGATGCGTTGGCGCGCGTCGGTTGGGCTTGCCAATTCCTGGAGGTAGCCGGCCCGGTTCAGGCGCTTCAAAAGCCCGGTGATATTCGACGGATCCACCACCAATGCCTTCGCCAGGTCGGAGGCGCGCATCCCCTCGGGGCGGGCGGCGAGAAGGTTCAAAACGTTGAATTGCGCGACGGTCAGCCCATGGGGCTTGAAAATCCGCTGGCCGGCCTTTTCCAGGGCCTGGGCGGTGGAGAGAACATGGAGGACAAGATGCACAGGTACCTCTCTCCGGGAAACTATTTGATCTGTCAACAAATTTGTTTGATATATCAAATAATTCGGCCTCTGCAGGTTCACCGTGACATCATTGCCGTGCCCTCCCTTGTGGCACCTGTCTTTTCCGTAACCCGCCCTCCCGCACGTGCGGGGAGAAGATAATTAATTTTTCTCTGAAACGGCCTTGAGCACGATGCCGGGTGAATCATTCTCGCGCTGGGTCTTTTGATGCCGGTGTCCGTGCCGGTGGCGTGGAGCCCGTTTAATTTTGTCCGGCCGACCTCAGGTTTGGCGGGGGAGGCCATATCCATGCCGAACCACAGCCGTTACTCCACATGCTCCGTCTGCTCTCGTGACGCCAGCACCGGCGATGCCTCGTGCAACTGAGACTCGGAAGGGGAGTGGCGGATGGGCGGCAACGGTGTGACCCGCCAGTCCAAAGACACTTTGCGCCACGCAGAACGGATAAACCGCCGCTTTCAACACTCCCCAAGTTTGCTCCGGGCGCTATTGCGCGTCGCCTTCGCTTTCCAGCTTTCCACCATTGGGGGCATGGTCAGAGGCCAAAGGGCAAGCACCTCATCAATGCGGCGGCGTGCCCCGGTGATACGTGCTTATCCTTGGACGCGCGCCGCTTCGATTTTGTGCTCTTGGCGGCGAGCAGATGCCGGAAAGCCGGGGTCCGACGCATCAGCTTGCTGATGGCGGTTAGCTTGAAACGTTTGGAGGCCGACTTGTTGTTTTTTTGCATACGCCCTCCATTTGTAGAAATTCGGCGGATAGGGCGGAAAAAACATGCTGCCGGGATTCATGGTTCGTAAGTTTTTAGATGATTTTGCACGCGATGGGCATGCCCGGGGGCGGTGCTCCCGCACGACCATCTTGGGGCGAGATGATCGGGCGGCGACGGACGAGAGCCGACTGGCTCCGGCACGGTGATCTTCGGTTTAGATCGACGGTTTACGACCGGCAACCAGCGAGATCAAAAACATCACGAGGAAGAACAGGAAGAGCACCTTGGCGATCGTGGCGGCGGTGCCGGCAATGACGCCGAAGCCGAGAACGCCCGCGATCAAGGCGATGATGAAGAAGATGACTGCGTAGTTTAACATGGGAGTGGATGATTGAGGGTTGTGGTGTGGGATGCGGTTAGCTTGATTTCGATCCGCGGATCAGGCCGCCCGCGCCGACGACAGCGATCGCGATGCCGCTGATCAGCAGCCAGATGGATTTTTCCGTGGGTGAACCGGTGAACAACCGGGAGAAATCAGAGCCGATCGAATGGGAGGCATTGATTCCGTAGACAACGAGGAAGATGCCTCCGATGAGGAGTGCGACATACAGTATTTTATTCATGGGATGGGTGGGTTGAAAGGGTTCAGGCTGCTTCCTCTTCCTCGTTTTCGAGCTGGGCCCGGAGCATCCAGGCCGTCTTCTCATGCTGCTCCATCAAGCCCGTGAGGAAGTCGGCGGTGCCGGCATCTTTGCAGCGTTTGATGCAAGCTTCACTGTCGGTACGGAGCTGCATGATCATCTCTTCATGCAGATCGAGGAGTTCGGAAAGCATCTCCTCGGCGGGCAGATCGATGCCAGGATCAGCTGAGGAACGCGCCGCCTTCGTCAAGTCGGCCCAGTTGCCGCGCGCACCGACGCCAATGGCGCGGGTCCGCTCGGCGATTTGGTCAATCCATTGCGCAATCTGTTCATACTGTTTCTCGAACTGTTCGTGCAGGCTGGGAAATTCCGGACCGGTGACGTTCCAGTGATAGTCCCGCGTGGTCGCGTAGAGCACATATTCGTCGGCGAGAAGCAGGTTGAGGATCTGGCCGACCTCAAGGCGGGCCTCGTCATTTAGTCCAATGTTGATTTTCATGGTGAGTAGAGTGTTCATGTTTGGTGGGTCGTCCGCGTTATGACTGGGTCCGCCTGGATACATCATGCCGGGAGTGGTTTGCGGTACCGGAGGCGGGCTGAATGGCAATCATGCGGTGGCGGGCAGAAACCGTCTGGCCGGCCGCGCCGTCCGGCATCACGGTTTTGGCGGCGTCGGATGCGGCTTTTCCGTCGATGGAACGGCCTTTGATTTTCGGATGCATGATGATCTTAGGAAATTTCCAGGCGCGGGTGGATCGCCGCGCTGAAGGCAAGCGGGACGCGACTGCCCTGGGCAAGTCTCGTGACAAGGGAGCCTTCCCTATCGTCACTGTCTTCGCGAGGGATGACGGCCGCGCTGTCGTCATCCGCCACAGGGCTTTCGAGCTGGCCTTTAAGCAGCGCGACGGCTTTTTCATGCTGGTCGATCATGCCGGTGAGGAAATCGGCCATGATGATGGCCCCCATATGCTCAAGACGAAGCTGCTCGATCAGCTGCTCGTGCAAAGCCAGTAATCCGGAGAGCATGTGATCCGAGTGAATGTCGGGATTCAGACCGTGGGAAGCGCGGGCGGCCCGCACGGGGAAAAGAATATTTTTCATTGGATAGAAGCCGGTGATTTGCGATGGATCCGTGCGCGTTTCGGCCGACACCATGCAACCAGCAAGAGCTGGCGGCATGGTTCGATAGTTCGAGGAACTAGGCCGTCGCGGTGCGACCAGCGGGACGGGACTCAGTTAGTCACCGTCATATCATTGGTCACGGACTTGGTGCCGCGGACATCCTGCGCGAGCTTGGTGGCAAAAGATTTTTCGGCAGCGGAGCTGGCCTCGCCGGTGATGACGACCACGCCATCGGTGGTGGTGACCTTGGTCTTGAGCGCGCTGGTGGATTTGTGGCTGAGGAGCGCGTATTTCACCTGGCTGGTGATGGACGCGTCGTCGATGGTCTCGCCGATGGTCGCAGCTGGAGACTTGTCCATGACGATGATGTCATTCTTTACGGATTTCACTCCGTCGATGTCCTTGGCGTAAGCCCCGGTCAGTTCTTTTTGGGCGAGATTGTCCGCCGATCCGCTCAAGGTGACATTGCCATCGTTGACCGCGACCTTGGTGCTGGTGGCGCTGACGTTGGCTTTCACCAGGAGGCGGCTGCGAATCTTGAAGGCCATCCACGCGTCGGAATGCTCGGGATACGTCGGTTCGACCTTGATCTGGTTGTCGACGCTAAGGACGCCGGGGAGATTTTCCACGGTATCGGCGGCAAGATCTCTTTCGTCTTTGTCCTGGACCGTGCCGGTGAGCGTGACGATACCGTCATTCACTTTCACCTTTACGTCGTTCTGAAGAACAGTGCGAAAATTATAGGAGGCCTCGGCCGCATTTTCTATTTTGCGATCATTGGCGGAAGAGGCGAACAGCACGATGGGGCTGGCGACGAGAACGAACAAGGCTGGCAGGTTTTTGATTTTCATTAGTTTATAGGTGCAGACTACGCCACTTGCACCTCAGTTGCCATGGGGCTTTACCCGCCATGCCTGTCGTACGCGATTCAGTTGCCATCAACTCCATCGCTCTCCGACACCAGATCAGATGATCGTCAATTGAACACTGCTTTCGATCACGCCAGCGGCGATCGCATAGCGGGTGAGACTGGCGGTGTCGTGGATATTGAGCTTATCCATGAGGCGCTGCCGGTGCTTCTCCACCGTTTTGATGCTGATGCCGAGTGCCGCCGCGACCTGTTTATTGGCCGAACCCTCGACCACGAGTTGCAGCACCTCGGATTCGCGGGAAGTCAGGCGGGGCAGTCCGACCTTTGAAAGGCCATCCCGACCGCGCGACCAGTTCCGGCCTTCAGCCATGCGTTTGGCGATGGCCGGACCGAAGAATAGATGACCTTGGGCGACTTGCTGGATCGCTTTGGTCAGAATTTCGGCGGAGGTCTGCTTTTCGAGAAATCCGGCCACACCGGCGGCGCTCATGTGCTCGATGTATGCATCATCACTATGCGCGGAAAGAATGACCACCTTGGCGGCTGGATTGGCGGCGAGGATTTGTCGCGTGGCTTCCAAGCCATTGAGCACCGGCATGGCGATGTCCATCAGGATGACATCGGGCCGGAGCGCCTGCGCCATCTCCACCGCTTCGCGGCCGGTCCGGGCTTCACCGACGATCTTGAAATGTCCGTCCGCCTTTAACAGTGCGCACAAGCCCTGCCGTACGACGGCGTGATCCTCGGCCAGAAGGATAGCGATTGGTTTTGTGAGGGTCATTTTTTTGTCTTCTCCAGGTGGAAGGGAACTTCAGCGCGTACGGTTGTGCCTTTGCCCTGCGCGGATTCGATGGCTAGCTTTCCACCGACCATTTCGATCCGTTCCTTCATTCCAATCAGACCCAGACGCTTGGGGTTTTTTGCCAGGAGGGCATCCCCGACGTGGAATGACTGCCCGTTGTCGCTAATCTCCATTCGGATTGCACCGGAAATTTTGCTGATGCTCATTCTGATCTGGGTGGCATGCGCATGACGTGCGACATTCGTGAGCGCTTCCTGCGCCACACGGAACAGCACGGTTCGCTTGGCGCCCTCGAGGGCCTCGACTCCGCCGAAGGCCGTCATCTGGATTTTTATTTTTTTTCGCGACGCCAGATTTTGGCTGTACGCGTGGAGGGCCGGAATCAGGCCGAGATCGTCCAGCACCGCTGGCCGCAGTTCGCGGGCGAACCGGTGCACCGCGCTTACGGAATGTTCCACCAGCCGCTGGGTATGAGCTATTTTCGCCTTCATGGCGTGCAGGCTGGCGACGGCTCCCCGGCCCAGGGCGGACAACTCGACGTTGATGCCTACCAACGTTTGCACGACCTCGTCATGCAGTTCACGGCTAATCTCCTTCCGTTCCTCCTCCTGCGCCGAAATGATCTGCCGCGTCAGCTGCCGGAGCTTTTTCTGCATGACCTGTGACTCCAAAAAGAGCGCCCGGTACTGTTCCTTCCCTTTCCGGATGACCACCTCGCCAGCCCGACGTCGCGCAACCTCGCGTTCCAGCCGGTGATTTCCCTTGGCCAAGGCTGTGGTGTGCAGGCGCAACATTTCGTTGCGCTGCTCCAAATGCCGGTTGGTCTCCCGTGCCGCGCGCTGGGCCGTTTCCAGCGGGATGAGCGCGTGGGTAAAGAAAAGCCCTGCCCGTTTCAATGAACCGTTACGTCCGTTGGCGAAATTGTGCGACGATGTCAGGGCGACGATGGCTTGTTCGTGGATGCGGGCCAGATCCAGCGTCACCAAGCCGCCGGTCAGGGCGGCGCGGCCCAAACGCTGCGCATGGCCGCGATAGCCTCGGCTTTTCCTGCCGAGGTGGGCACGGAGTGCCGTCAGGTAGCGGGCAGCCAAACCTGTGCGGGCTTGCTTTATTAATTGTCCGTTTTCGGTCGGCATCTAATTATGATTGTCCTGCGGCTGCGTTTTCAAATGGGACGCGCAGGGGCAACGACTCGTCAATGGGACGGAACGTTCGTCTAACGGTGATTAAGCGCCTGTCTTCGCCGAATAGCGATAAGGTAATACCCTACGACACGAAAACCGCCTGCCGGCGTAGTCGGGCGGCAAAGAAAGGGCGGCCGATCAGACAAGCGGATCCGATACGCGGGGCGGCTGGACGTGATTCAAGCAGGCGCGCACGGCACAGGCCCGCTACACGACATCGTATGGCTTGGGCAAGAAAATGACTCCCAAGGGCATCCGCCCCTTAACCTCCAATATTTCGTCACTGTAGCCGCGCCGACTTTCCCGCAATTCACCAGGAGAAAATTAATTTTTTTCCGAAACGGCCTTGAGCACGATGCCGGGAGTGAGGATCCCGGGCAGGATCTTCGGCTCGGGCTGGTCCGGCAGATAGACCAGGTCGAAGGGCACGGCGCTGCGGCCGTATTTGGCCAGCTCCGCCGTGATCGCGGGATCGGCATTGGTCCAATCGGCCCGGAGGGTGGCGATTTTTTCGTCGTGAAAGGTCTTCAGCACCTGGCCGTCGTGGAAAACGATTTTCTTATTCGTCTGGCAGGTGGCGCACCAGCGCGCGGTGAAGTCGACATAAATGATGCGGTGATCGGCGCGGAGCTGGGCGACGCGTTCGGCGCTCCACGGATCCCAGGTGACTTCAGGTGCGTTGGATGAATTTACCGGCGGGCGGCCGAGAGGCTGCGGCCAGCCGAGCCAGCAGCCCAGCCCGAGCAGCAGGGCGCCGCCGAGCACGCCCGCTCGCGCGCGGGCCGGCTTGCTGCCCGGCGCGGTCAGCCTTCCGTAAAGCCACGCCGCCATGGCGATGAGGCTGAGACCCAAAATAATATTGAGATGAGCGTCGTCCTGGACTTGCGGAACCAGGATCCAAATGAAGTAGCCCACCGCGGCATAAATCGGGAAAGCCAGCAGTTGTTTGACCGTTTCCATCCACATCCCGGGCTTGGGGAGAATCTTGATGCCCTGTGGAAAAAAAGAGAGCAGGAGATAGGGGAAGGAAAGGCCGGCTGCTACTGCAATGAAAACCGCCATCGCTTGGGGCGGCGGAAGTGAGGAGAGAGCGGCGCCGAGCGCGGTACCGAGAAAGGGCGCCGAACAGGGCGTGGCCACAATTGTGACAAAAATTCCATCGAGCAGGGTGGCAAAATATCCCCGGCGGGAGGCGGCCACATTGCCGAGTCGCGTGGCGGAAGCGCCGATTTCAAAAACTCCACTCATGCTGAGGGCAAAAAGAAGAAAAATGATCGCGATGACGAAATTGACCTGCGGGTGCTGGAGTTGCGTCCCCCAGCCCGCGCCTTTCCAGGCGGTTACGGCGAGACCGCCAAGAACCAGAAACGAAAGCAGCACGCCGAGTGCGAAAATCAACCCATGGGCGGCAACTTTGCGCCGGTCGTTTCCCGCCTGCCGCACAAAGCCCAGAATCTTGATGCCGAGCACGGGAAAAACGCAGGGCATGAGATTGAGAATGAGGCCGCCGAGGAATGCCAGAACCAGGGTGCTGGCGAGCGAGGCGGGGGCGCCCCCCGC
>DASRHD010000360.1:0-8063 GCA_035650695.1 Opitutaceae bacterium | reverse complement strand
TACGCCCTCTTTTTCATGGCCGAATATTTCGGCATGACCGCGCTCTGTGGGATGGGGGTGACGCTTTTCCTCGGCGGCTGGCAGGCGCCCTGCGCCTTTTTCCAGTTTATCCCTTCTTACCTCTGGTTTGCGGTGAAGCTCCTCGTCCTTCTGCTCGGCTGCATCTGGGTGCGGGCCACGTTCCCCCGCCTGCGCATCGATCAGCTCACGCGGCTCGCCTGGAAATTTCTCGTCCCCCTCGCGCTGATCAACCTCGCCACCACGGCCTGGTGGCTATTCACGGCGGAGTGGGGTGCCGCGCTGCAACCGCTGCGGTGGGTCGCCGCCCTCGTGCTGGTGATCGGACCTTTTTTTCTTCTCGGCCGCCGGCTCAGCACCGGCCTGGGTCCGCGAACTTATCGCTACGCCTCCTCGTGAATTTTCTCCTTGTTATCATTGCCCTTCTCATCCTCGCCAGCGCGGCGGTGGCCATGTCGCTGCGCAATCTCATCCACAGCGCCCTGCTCCTGGTGGGCAACTGGATCGGCGTCGCCGCATTTTATCTCTGGGCCGGCGCCGAGTTCGTGGCTTTTGCCCAGGTGCTGATCTACGTGGGCGCGGTCTCAATGGTTGTGCTTTTCGCGATGCTGCTCACCCGGCGCGGGCGGGCGGACGCGGCAATTTCGCCGGACGCGGCCAGGCGGGCGGTCTCCGCCCTGGCGGTGAGCGGCGCCGTGGCCGCCGTGCTCGTCTTTGCCGTCAAACATACGCCCTTGCCCGCCATCCCGGCGCCGGCCCCGTCGGTCACCGTGCGGCAGTTGGGCGAACAACTCATGGGGCCGCAAGCCGCGGCGCTGGTCCTGGTGGGAGTGATCCTGACCGTGGCCTTGCTGGGGGCGGTGATCCTTGCCGCCACGGACCGGAATTCAAGCGAGGACGACGTCCCATGAGCCCGCTGCAGATCTGTCTCTTGCTGTCGAGCGGCCTGTTCTGCGTGGGACTGGCGGGCGCGTTGTCACGAAGCAACTCCATCCTCGTGCTCCTCGGCGTCGAGCTGATGCTGAACGCGGCGAATCTCAATTTCATCGCCTTCTGGCGCTTCGGGCCGGCGCCGGAGGCGGCGACCGGCATTGTCTTTGTGATTTTCTCCATCGCCGTCGCCGCCGCGGAGGCGGCGGTGGGGCTCGCGCTCGTCATCGCCATTTATCGCCATCAAAAAAACATCCGCCTGCAGGAGGCAACGAGGCTGAAGGGATAACCGATGATGTCGCCGCAATATCTCTGGCTCATTCCCGCCCTGCCGGCGGCCGCAGCCGCCATCGGCGCGGTCGCTCCGCGCCGGGGACGCGCGCTGGCCGCCGGTTCCGCCATTGCGGCGCTGGCGGCCGCCTTCATTCTTTCGTGCGCCGCCCTGCGCGTCGCGCTGGCGACGCCGGCAGAGCACCTCGTCCATAATTTTGCCTGGTTCGATCTGGGTGACGGCGTGGTGGCGGTCGGCTGGCTGCTCGACCCGCTGGCCGCATTGATGTGTGTGATGGTGACGGCGGTGGGCGCGTTGATTTTCATCTTCAGCCTCGGCTACATGCGGGAGGATGAGAATTTCACCCGTTTCTTCTGCTTCATGAGTTTGTTTGCGGCGGCGATGCTCGGCCTGCTTATCGCCAACAGCCTGTTGCTGCTTTTTGTCTGCTGGGAACTCGTCGGCCTCGCCTCGTACCTGCTCATTGGTTTTTGGTTTCACCGGCCGGAAGCGGCGGCGGCGGCAAAAAAAGCCTTCATCACCACCCGCATCGGCGATCTCGGCCTCCTTCTCGGCATGGTCTGGCTCTACCATGCCGGCGGCACGCTGCTTTTTTATGATCATGGCAACGGCTGCCTCGAGACCGCGGCGCTGGCCCGGCTGGCCGCGCCAGCCGCCGGCGGACTGGCGGTCTCAACCGCCATCGGACTGCTCATTTTCTGCGGCGCGATCGGCAAGTCCGGCCAGTTTCCGCTCCACGTCTGGCTGCCGGACGCGATGGAAGGCCCCTCGCCGGTCAGCGCATTGATCCACGCGGCCACCATGGTGGCCGCCGGCGTATTTCTAATTGCGCGTGTTTATCCGCTGATGTCGGCCGATCAGGCTCTGGCCGGGGTGCCGCTCCACGCCCTCACCGTGGTGGCTTTCATCGGCGCGATCACCGCGCTGATGGGCGCCTGCATTGCCGTTGCTCAAAATGACATCAAACGGGTCCTGGCCTTTTCCACCGTCTCACAGCTCGGCTATATGATGCTGGCCCTGGGTGTCGGTTCATGGGTGGCGGCAATTTTCCATCTGCTCACGCATGCATTTTTCAAGGCGCTGCTTTTCCTCGGTGCCGGCTCGGTCATCCATGCGGCGCACCACGAGCAGGATATCCGCCGTCTCGGCGGTCTGGCGCCGCGCATGCGCATCACCTTTGCCACCTTCGCCGTCGGCATGATGGCGCTGGCCGGCATGCCGTTTCTATTTTCCGGATTTTGGAGCAAGGAGGCGATTCTGCACGCGGCCGGGGCGTGGCCGGTCTCGCTGCTTCCGCTCGGATTCGGCTTGGCGGGCGTCGTCCTGACGGCGTTTTACATGACCCGATTGGTTGCCGAGGTCTTTTTCGGACCGGCTCGTTCTGAGCCGGCCGGTCATGCCCGGGAAAATTCCGCGCTCATGACCGCGCCGCTTTTGATGCTGGCGGTCGGGGCGGTCGGCCTCGGTTTCATCGGCACGCCGGCGTGGCCCTGGCTGCAGTCAAAGCTGACAGGTGAAGCGATTCCGGCCCGCTCTCTTTTTGAGGGCGGCGGTCTGATGGCGCTGTCAATTGGGCTCGTTTTCATCGGCCTTGGCGCGGGCTGGGCCATTTATGGGCGCCGGGCACGCACGGAGGCCGCGGCCCTTGACCCGCTGGCGGCGCGGGCACCGGTCATCTTCAACTTTCTCGGCGCGCGGATGAAGTTCGATGAGCTTTATGCCGGGACGGTCGGCCGCCTGGCCCGCTGGGCCGGCACACTTGCGGTCGGACTCGATCGCTGGGTCTGGGGCGGAATGGTGCTTTTGCTGGCCAAGTTCGGCGAGCTCGTGGGCGTCGCCGACCGTGAGGCGGACGAGGCCGGCCTTAACGCCGGATTCAATGCCGTCAGTGAGAAACTGCGCGACGCGGGCCGCGCTTACGCGCGGGCGCAGACCGGCCGGGCGCACGGGTACCTGCGGGCGTTGGCGGTCGCCTTTGTCGTGCTCGCCTTGCTCATCATCGCGGAGGGCGGCCGATGAACGGCTTTCCCTGGCTTACCCTGATCGTTTTTCTTCCCTGGGCGGGTGCAGCCCTGCTCGCGCTGCTACCGAAGCTGGACGTCCGGGCCGGCCGTGTGCTGGCGCTGGTTTTCAGCCTGTCCACCCTCGTTGTCGGCCTGGCCCTGCTCCCCTCCTTTAAGCATGCGGCGGCCGGCTACGCATTCACCGAGGACCACGCGTGGATCGCGGCGTTGCAGGTGAATTATCATCTCGGACTCGACGGGCTCAGCCTCGTGCTGGTGCTGCTCACCGGCCTGGTTGCACCGGGAGCGCTGCTCGCGTCGTGGCGCGAAACGCGCGACCCGCGGTTTTTTCACATCCTCTTTCTGCTTCTGCAGGGAAGCGCGCTGGGCGTCTTTCTCGCCCTTAACTTTTTCCTCTGGTTCATCTTTTGGGAGCTGAGCTTGGTGCCGGCGTTTTTTCTGATCAAACTGTGGGGCGGAGCTGGCGCCAGCCGCGCAGCTTATCAGTTCATCATCTACACCATGGCCGGCAGCGCCTGCATGTTGCTCGGTTTTGCGGCGATTTTTGCCGTCACCGGCACGCTTGATCTGGCCCGGCTCGCCACTTTGGCGGCGGATGGCACGCTTGCGGCAAAGCTCGCCGTTCTCGGCGGTTTTTGGCCGAAAGCGGTCTTTCTTGGTGTCTTTCTCGGCCTGGCGGTGAAGGTTCCGCTCTTTCCCTTCCACACCTGGCTGCCGGCGGCCTACGCTGAGGCTCCTGTCGGCGTTTCGATGTTTCTCACCGGCGTGATGTCAAAAATGGGCGTCTACGGTTTCTTTCGCATTCTTTGGCCGCTTTTCCCCGGACCGCTGCAGGCCGCGTCCGGCGTGTTGCTTTGGCTGGCGCTGGGCGGAGTGGTGCTCGGTGCTTTCGCCGCCCTACGCCAGACCGACCTTAAACGCATGGTTGCGTATTCATCGATCAACCACGTGAGCTACTGCTTGCTTGCGCTCTTTGCCGTCACCGCCGCCACCGGAGGGGTGGGCGCGGATGGCGGGGCCGCCGCCGCATTGAGCGGCGCGGTGCTGCAGATGTTCAACCATGGGATCTCCGCCGCCGCCCTTTTCTTCTGCATCGGTGTGCTGGAATCACGCAGCGGCGGGCGGCGGGGACGGGACGAGTTTGGCGGCGTGCGCTCGGCCGCGCCGGTCTTCGCCGGATTGTGCGGTCTGGCGATGTTTTCCTCGCTCGGCCTGCCCGGCCTGAACGGTTTCATCGGAGAATTTCTCATCTTTCGTGGTGTGTTCGCGCTCGCGCCGTGGGCGGCCGCCGCCGGATGCCTCGGCCTCCTCGTAACCGCGATCTTTTTGCTGACTTTTTATCAGCGCGTTTTTCACGGGCCGCGCGCCGGGGCTGCGGCGGTGGAGTTTCGCGATCTTTCCGGCCGGGAGCTTGCTGTGCTCGTCCCGGCCACGGCCCTCATGCTTCTGCTCGGCGTGTTGCCGCAAATCCTGATCGGGCTTTACAACCCGCTCATTAGTTTCTGGACCGCCCACCTGCCATGAGCCTGCTGCCCTGGACCATCTATCTTTCATTCGGCGGAGCGGTTCTTGCCCTGGGGGCGGGCGCGCGCTCGGCGGCGGCGGCGCGATGGATCGCGCTGCTCACGGCGGCAGCGGGGTGGGGGTTGGTCCTGGTCGCCGCCGTGGGGTTTGCGCCGGCGGCCGGCCTCCAGACCGTGGCTGACGGGGCATGGATTCCATCGCTGGGCGTCCGTTACCACCTCGCGGCCGATGGCATCAGCCTGACGCTGCTGACGCTGACCGGCCTGGCCGCCACCGCGGGCGTGCTTTTCTCCTGGAACGTGGAGGAACGGACGGGTGAATTTTTTGCCTTTTATCTCACGCTGATCGGTGGCGTGTACGGTGTGTTTCTCAGCGCGGATGCGCTGCTCTTTTTTGTTTTCTACGAGATCGCGATCGTGCCGAAATATTTCCTCATCGCCAACTGGGGTTCGACCAACCGCGAGTACGGGGCGATGAAGCTGGTGCTTTATTCCTTTGCCGGCAGCGCGCTGGTGCTCGCCGGCCTGCTTTGGGCCTATGTCGCCGCCGGATCACACAGCTTCGATCTGCCAGACCTGGCTGCGGCCGCCATGCATTTTTCCGGCAGCGAGCAAGTGAAGATGTTTGCCTTGGTCTTTCTCGGTTTTGCCGTGCTGGCCGGCCTTTTTCCTTTTCATACCTGGGCGCCGACCGGCCACGTGGCGGCGCCAACCGCGGCCTCGATGCTGCTGGCGGGCGTGGTGATGAAATTGGGCGCCTACGGCTGCCTGCGTGTGGCCCTGCCGCTTTTCCCGGCCGGACTGGCATTTTGGCAGCCGGTGATCGCCTGGCTGGCGGTGGCGGGCATCGTTTACGGCGGGCTGGTCGCGTTGGTCCAGGACGATTTCAAGTTTGTCATTGGTTATTCGAGCGTGAGCCACATGGGTTTTGTCCTGCTCGGACTCGCCGCGGCCAACGCCCGGGCGCTGAGCGGCGCGGTTTTGCAGATGTTTTCGCATGGCGTGATTGCGGGGCTGCTCTTTGCCGTGGTCGGGCGAATGGTTTACGACCGGATGCACACGCGGCGTCTGGACGAACTCCATGCCCGCCCGCTGTACCGGCTGCTGCCGTTCGCCGCCGGCACTTTCGTCTTTGCCGGGCTCGCTTCCATGGGCATGCCGGGATTCAGCGGGTTTCCGGCGGAGCTGACGATTTTGATCGGCGTCTGGCAGACTTCGCCCGCTTGGGCGGCGGTCGCGGCACTCGGCGTGCTGGTTGCGGCGGCGTTTACCGTGCGGGTGATGCAGCTGGCGTTTTTCGGTCGAGGCGGGGAGGGAACAGCGCCCCCGTCTTCTACTTCGTTGCCCCCCATCACGCTGGCGGAAAAGCTCGGCGCCGTTCTTTTGCTCGGCGCTACCGTGGTGATCGGATTGAAGCCGGACTTGCTCCTCAACTGGATCACGCCGGCGCTGCAATCGCCGTTCTTCGAGGCGGTGCTGAAAGGAGGCGGGCAATGACGGCGGATTATTCCGGCCTGGCCGGCGCTGTTCTGCCGGAGGCGGCGTTGACGCTCGGAGCGCTGATCGTGCTCGGCGTGGACCTGGTTTTTCTTCGGCGGCAATCCCTCGCGATCCGTTTGCGCTTCGCGGTGGCGGCCGCCGCCCTGGCGGTGGTGGCGGCAATCGCGCTGACGTTGAAAGGTGGAGCACCGGGCGAGGTTTTTGGCGGCGTGTTGATTTTCGATTCGCTGGCGATGGCGGTGCGGCTGGGCGTGCTCACGCTGGTGCTGCTGGTCCTCGGTATCTCCCTTGGCGCGCCGAGACCGCGCCGCCCCGCAGAATATGTCGCGATCATGCTTTTTGCGGCGGTGGGGTTCAATTTGATGGCGGCGGCGCAACAATTGTTGCTCGCCTTTCTCGCCTTGGAATTGGCGAGCCTGTCGCTTTACGTGCTGGCCGGCTTTGACAAATCGCGCCCCGAGTCGGTTGAGGCGGCGCTGAAATATTTTCTTTTTGGCGGCGTCTCCGCGGCCTTCTTGCTTTTCGGCTTCAGCTTGATTTACGGGCTGACCGGTTCGATCAACCTGCCGCAAATTGCCGCAAGTCTGGCGCAGCAGGGGCTCACCCCGCTGCTTGCGGTGGCGCTGGTCATGGTCCTGGTTGCTTTTGGCTTCAAGGCCGCGGCGGCGCCTTTTCATCTTTGGGCGCCGGACGCTTATCAAGGTGCGCCCGCGCCGTCGGCGGCGCTGATCGCGTCCGCCTCGAAGCTGGCCGGACTGGCGTTGTTTGTCCGTTTATTGTGGCCTGGCTTCCATGCCGTGGCGGGAAATATCGCGGTCGTTTCCGGCGGGGGTTGGCTGCCGGTGGTGGCGATTTTGGCCGGCGCTTCGCTTCTGCTCGGCAATATCGGCGCGCTGGCGCAGACGAACGTTCGCCGGTTGCTGGCCTATTCGGCCATTGCCCATGCCGGCGCCCTGCTCCTGGGAGTAATCGCGTTCGGGGTGGCCGGCCCGGCGCCGCTGTTTTATTACGCCATGACCTACGGGGTGGCCACGGCGGGGGCGTTTGGCGTCATCGCCGTGCTGGAGCGGGCCGGCGGCTGTGACAAGATCACGGATCTGGCCGGCTTGCACCGTCGCTCGCCGTTCCTTGCCGCTTGTCTGGCCGTGTTTATCCTGTCGCTGGCCGGGATTCCGCCGCTGGCCGGGTTTTTCGGCAAGCTCGCGGTCTTTGCCGCCGCCCTCCAGCTGGGCGCCGGCGGACCGGCCGGCTGGCTGACGTTTGCCGCCATCTTTTTGAGCGCGGTCGCGCTTTATTACTATCTTGTCATCCTCAAACAGGCCTGGGTGGCCCCCCCGGCGGAAAAAACCGGTCCGGTGGCGATTCCGCTCGTAACCGCGTTCACCTTTTTGGCGGCCGCGGCAATCATCGTTTTGGCGGGGCTTTGGCCTTCGTTTTTACTCGATTTTTTCTGATCGCGGGGCTGTTAACGGGAGACTTCTCGCAGATTGCCTCATTCATGAATGTCTTTTTGACTTCTGGGAAGGCGAGTCCCCGTAGCTCAACTGGATAGAGCAGCGGTTTCCTAAACCGCGCATCCCGGTTCAAGTCCGGGCGGGGGCGCCAGTCGCGCTTTCCCCATGCCGAGCCTCCCGCTGCTTCCCCGCTGGCGCCACCGCGCGCGCGCCGCCGCCACGGCGCTGCTGTGGGCTGGCGCCGTCGTTTTCCCGCCGGCGGCGCCCGCCGCCGGGCCGTCGTTCGATCCGAAAGCGCCGATCGAAAACATGGGCCACGATC
>DASRHD010000359.1:0-6629 GCA_035650695.1 Opitutaceae bacterium | reverse complement strand
CGGTCGGGGCACATCTCTTGTTGGACGAGATTTTCCGGAAAGATCGCCGTCAGCGCGTCCGGCGGCATGGGCTGCCTCGTGCCGGGATGAAGCGGCGGCGGCAACGGCTCGGGAAAATCCGCCAGGAGGTTGTACCATCGGTCGGGAAGGTCGGACTGGGCGAGAGTGAAGCGGGTGGGGAGCATGGGGCGGGATGAAATCGTCACAGCCTAGCATTCACCGAGCGGACCTGTCACGTCCTCACCGCCGCTGTCCCGAACCATAAGCTGGTAAAATCGGCGGTATTCGGAAACATCGCCGTCGATGAGGGAAGTTCAGATCAAGGCCGCCGGGCCGGCGGATGGCGAAGCGGTATCATGCCTCTGCGCCGCCTTGTGGCCGGAGGCATCCGCCGAAGAGCACCGGCGCGATCTGGCCCCGGTGCTGACGGAAAAGAAAAACGGAACCCTGCCGGCGGCCGTGTTCATTGCGGAAATGCCGGACGGCACTTTGGCGGGGTTCATCGAGGTCGGCTTGCGTTCGCATGCCGACGGTTGCGATCCGAAGTATCCGGTGGGCTTTGTCGAGGGCTGGTTTGTCGTGGAAAACCACCGCGGCCATGGGATTGGCGCTCAGCTCCTCGCCGCCGCGGAAGATTGGGCCCGCGGCCAGGGCTGCCGGGAAATGGCTTCAGATACTTGGACTGACCACCCTCTCTCACAGCAGGTGCATCAGGCGCTCAAATTTGAAGTGGTCGACCGCTGCGTGCACTACCGCAAGATGCTGTGAGTGGGATGGCCGGGAAAATTTGGGCGTGGCCTGCGCCTCATTCCCGCGACGGCACAAACGTGAACCGTTTTTTCAGGCGGAGAAACGGTTTCTCGAAAAAGCGGTAGGACAACGAAGCCAGGAGAATCGTGACGGCGAGGGCCATAACGGTGCCGACGGCGTCGCGCCACGCGGAGAGATGCAGCGCCGCGCTCAGGCTGGTGGTCCAGTCCTTGCCCACCCGGAAAACCAGGAAGAGGACCAGGGCGTGAAAGACATACAGGCCGTAGGAAATGCGCCCGAGATAAATCGCCGTCCTGGGCAGCCACCGGGAGGGCATGCCGAACAAGCTGAGAAAGAGCAGCACCGTGCCGGCCAGCGCCAGCGACCAGCCGAAAAGAAACCCCGCGACGCTGGCCGGATGCGGGCGGTCCGCCTCCACGCCAAAGCGGAGAAACGCGATCAGCCAGCAGCCGGCGGCCGCCGCCCCGGCGCCGAGCCGGAAGACCGGACGCACCGGCGGCAGGCGGCCGCGAAAAACCAGTGAGAGCAGCATGCCGCCGGCAAAAAACTGGAACTGGACCAGGCTGTTCGTCCACAGGCTGTAGCCGTGAAGCGGATGTTGCTGGGTGTAGAACCAAATCGTTCCGTACGCCATGGCGATGAGGCCGGCGCAGACTGCCATGAGTCCGCGGCGCTGCAGATAAAGGGCGACGAACGGAATCGTGATATAAAACTGCTCCTCGATGGAAATGCTCCAAAGCGGATTGGTGGGATATGCCCGCAACCAGCCGTACTTGCAGATGTACCAGTTGCCGGAGAAAAAAGTGAAGGCCAGCCATGAGCCCGGCGTGGCGGCGCCGACGCGCGGAATGAACTGGCCCAGTGCGACCAAGCCGAAGAAGGCCCCAAAATAAAGCGGCCAGATGCGCAGGATACGCCGGGCATAGAAGGCCCGCCAGTGAATGGTGCCGAGCCGTTCGCGTTCGCGCATCAGCAGCTCGGTGATGAGAAAGGCACTGAGCAGAAAGAAGACCGGCACGCCAAAAACGCCGATCAGGCTCAGGCTGTAAAGCCAGGGATGCGCGACGCGGTCGATCGGCGCCAGATCCAGCCGGTGGGTGCAGAAGACAAGCAGGAAGGCGACTAGGCGCAGGACATCCAGCTCCGGCCGGTAATACCGATCCGCTGCCGCTGGCGCCGCTTCGCTTGATGGCATGACGGCCGCATTCTTCGGGCCTCATTCGAGAACGGCGAGCGCTTACGCTGCAAACGATCTGAAGCTGCCTTGAGCGGATCTTGCCGGAAGCCCGGCAAAATCCGCTGAAAAATGGTGGAGGTGGCGGGAGTCGAACCCGCGTGCCCCTGACCTTCGCGAACCGCTTCTACCGGTGTAGTGCCGACTTGGTCTCACCGTCATCGTGCGTCAACACGTGCTCGACGACGGCCAGTCACCGAAGCGAAGGTACGGCCCGCGCGTCGGCGACGAGCGCGCGGGTTATGCCTGCTATCGACGTTCGCACTGGCCAGCAGGCGTCGCCAGGCGGACGAGGCGGCCGTTTAATTAGGCCGCCAGAGGCATTGCTTCGTAGTTGCCGTTTATTGGTTTCGAAGGAGATTAACGAGCGGCTTCGGCGCTCGACAGGCAGCGGCGCGCTCCAACCAAGGGTCGAATCCGGAACACCCCCGTAAAAGGAGAAAAAATCTCGGAGACAGGGTCCAGAAATGGAGAGCGTGGATCAAAGAACGAGCCGGGCAATATGCGACGGTCGGCGGCCGAATGCAAGCATGCGGATCAACGCGACCGCAGCGAAGAGCGCAAAAACCGCCTCCGGCGCGCCGAATCGACCGTTATTTCAGCAGCAGGTCGCCGACGAGGGATTTTTCTTCCTTCAATTCGGCCTCGGTCGCGGCGATCCGGGATTTGCTGAAATCGCTCAGCGGCACGCCTTGGACGATGCTCCACTTTTTGCCGTCGCTGCGGATCGGATAGCTGAAGATCAGACCTTTCTCGATGCCGTAGCTGCCGTCGCTGCAGACGGCGACGCTGAACCAGTCGCCCGCGGGCGTGGGCGTGGTCAGGGCCCGCACGGTGTCGACCACGGCGTTGGCGGCGGAGGCGGCCGAGCTGGCGCCGCGCGCCTCGATGATGGCGGCTCCGCGCTTCTGCACTGTGGGAATGAAGGCGTCCTTGAACCAGGCTTCGTCCGGGATCGCGGCCGGGGCGGGCTGGCCGTTGATTTTGGCATTGGCGAAGTCCGGATACATCGTGGAGCTGTGGTTGCCCCAGATGGCGAGGTTGGACACGGCGGTAACGTCGGTGCCGGATTTTTTCGCCAGCTGGGTTTTGGCCCGGTTCTGATCGAGCATGGTCATGGCGAACCAGCGCTCGGACGGGACGCCCCTGGCGTTGTTCATGGCGATGAGACAGTTGGTATTGCAGGGGTTGCCCACCACGAGCACGCGCACGTCGGGTGCGGCGTTCTTGGCGATGGCCTGTCCCTGGCCGATGAAAATCTTGCCGTTGATTCCGAGCAGGTCCTTGCGCTCCATCCCGGCTTTGCGCGGGACCGAGCCGACAAGTAGCGCCCAGTGCACGCCCTTGAAGCCTTCGTCGAGCGAAGCGGTCGGCACGATTCCCTTGAGCAGCGGGAAGGCGCAGTCGTCCAGTTCCATGACCACGCCGTTGAGCGCTTTCAGGGCCGGCTCGATCTCGATCAGATGCAGCACGACCGGTTGGTCGGGGCCGAACATCGAACCGGAAGCGATGCGAAAGAGAAGAGAATAACCGATCTGGCCGGCGGCGCCGGTGACAGCAACATGAAGAGGGGATTTCATAGCGGCAAAGGGGATCGAATAGACGGAAGAAACGGCTGAAGGCAAAAACTAAAAACGCGCCGGCGGCTGCGCCGGCAAAAACAAAAGGCCGCCAGGCAGGAAACCTGGCGGCCGAGAAGACGGAGGAAAATCTCTTATTCGGTGCTGATCGTGGCGGTCAGGTTGGTGGCATCGAAGTCGATGTTCGTGCCCGGTCCGGGATCGACCACGAAGTCAACCGTCGAGCCGACCTGGACGGTCGGACTGACGCTGAACGCATAGGTGTTCGAGACGGTGCCGCCGATCGCCTGACGGAAGAGGCGCTGGCCATTGACGTAGATGCTCACGCCGACGCCGTCACCCTGGGTGCTGCACTGGAACTGGCCGATGACGCTGATCGGACCGGCGTAAGTGCTGATCCAGCGGCGCACGGCCGCCACCTGCTGACCGTTGACCGTGGAGGGATGCTGGTCGCTCGAGGTGAGGGAAATGTAGGGATAGCTGCTGCCCCAGGCGGTGCCGTCGAAGCCGGTCATCGCTTCCCAGCTGGTCGTGCCGCCGACGAAGTCGCCGTAGCTCCAGTTGCTTTGGCCTTGGATGCCGGAAAAATCGGCGATCGAATCGGCGAGCACCGTGCCGGGGGTTTCGCTGACGGCGGCGGTGCCGCTCACGCCGGCCAGCGTTCCCTCGTAGACCCAGGCGGTGGGAGAAAGGTTAACCAGGCCGGTCGCGGCCGAATGCTTGCTGATCGTTACCGTCATCGGCGTGGCATCAAAATCGATGTCGGTGCCGGGACCGGGATCGGCGGCGAAATCAATCGTCGTGCCGACCTGTACGGGGGTCAAAAAGTCGAAGGCGTAGGAAATATTCGAGCTGACGCCGCCGATCAGCTTCCGGAAAAGCGGCTGGCCGTTGACCAAGACCCGCACCCCGATGCCATCGCCGCCCTCGCTGCATTGGAAGTTGCCGGTGACGCGGACTGAGCCGGTAAAATTGCTCGTCCAGCGACGGACGGCTGAGACAGGCAGGCCGGCGGTGGTGGACGGATGCTGGTCTTCCGGCGTGATATCGTTGTAGGCGTATTCGTTCGACCACGAGGCCGACCAGTCGTCGATGCTGTAGCTCGCCATCGGCTCAAAAGCGGCGACGTCCGCGCCGGTGAACGATCCGTACGACCAGCCGTTTTTGCCCTGCGTGCCGCTAAAGCCAAAATTCGCGTCAGTGAGATAAACATCGGCGATGGCCGGCGGTGGCGGCAGGCCGAGCACGGTGCCATCGATAAAGACCGGCTCGTCCGTCAGGGTGACGGTGTAGGGCGCGCCGAGCGGATTGCCGGTCATGCTTGTCATCGTCGTGGTGCTGCCGACGGAGAGGTTGACGGTGACGGGATGGATAGCCCAAACGACACGGACCTGCGCGCCCGAAGAGTGCTGGAAGAGCATGGAATAAACATTGGGGTCGGTACTTTCGCGCCGGACAAAGGCCGCGCCGGACAACTCCTTGATCAGGGTCTTCATGGCGTAAGCGGAAAGCTTGGGCGTGGCATCGGCGTGAGTGAGGCCGAGGGTGAAGTCCTGATAATCGCGCAGCAGGTACCAGTAGATGCGCTGGACGTGGGCGGAGAGGAGCAGGGCGTAGGCGCGAACGAGGAACTTGGCCTGGGTCGTCTCATCGATGGCCATCTGGCCGGAGGTGGAGCCATCCTGGATGCCCCAGCCGACTTCGGTGACCCAAATGGGCTTGGTTTTGCCGCCGTTGTATTGCTTGGTCAGATTTTGCAGCGCGATGATGTCCTGTTCGATGCCTTCGGGCGCCGAGTCATAGCGGTAAGGGTGGATGGAAAGAACGTCCATGGAGGCGAGAGCGCCGTCCTGCATGAGTTTTTCCCAATACGGCAGGGGCGCTTCAATCGTGCCGCCGCCGGCCACGATGACGTCCGGCCGCACCGCCTTGATCTGGGCATAGGCGGCCTGCAGCATCTTGGTGTACGTGCCGCTCCGGTCGTTGGTCGCCGGGCCGGTGCAGAACGCGCCGTTATATTCGTTCCAGACTTCCACGGCCTTGATCTGCTTGCCGTAGTGCTGGAGCACCGCCACGGCATAGCGGGCGTAGGCGGAGATGCCGGTGGCGGTGTAGGGGGTGTTGCCGCCGTCGTAATTGCTGTTGGCGAAATCGAGCTCGATCAGGGGCGAGATGCCGGCGTTTTTCAGCGCCGTCATGTAACTGTCGTAAGCGGCGGGAAAACTGTAGACGCCCGGCAGAGTCTCGATGTTGTTCCAGTAGAGCTCGTCGCGGACGTTAGGGATGGCATAGCCCGAAGCGGTGGAGACCCAACTGGTACTCCAGCCTTGGGCGAAATGGGTCATCACGCCGAAGCGGGAATCGCCGGATGCATTTGCGGAAGGCATCTGCATGAAGGAGGTGGACAGGAAAACAAGAGGAAGAAGCTTTTTTGGAGTCATTGCACCGTCCTGCATCGGCCGCGTGGCGGCGGTGCTGGAACCGGACAGCTCTGATTCCTTTTTTTTTCACGCGCGATGCATGAAAACCGGAAATCTGCATGAAAAATTCATGCAAAACGCGGTGACAGGGCGGCGTAAATTTCGTGGACGAGGGCTTCTGTAGTTGTCCAGTCAATACAAGCGTCGGTGATGCTGACGCCATAGCGAAGCTTCTCCTTCGGCTGGGGGAAGGCCTGGCTGCCGGCGTGCAGGTTGCTCTCGATCATGGCGCCCATGATGGAGCGGTTGCCGGCGGCGATCTGGCTGAGGAGGGCGCGCATCACCTCCGGCTGGCGTTCCGGCTGCTTGGCGGAATTGTCGTGCGAGCAGTCGACCAGAATGGATTTGGGCAGGCCGGCCTTGGCCAGCAGCTGCTCCGTCTGGGCGACATGGGCCGGGGAATAATTGGGGCCGGAGCTGCCGCCGCGCAGGACGAGGTGGCAGTTGGGATTGCCGCGGGTGACCACGGCGGAGGCCGCCCCGTCGAGGTTGATGCCGAGGAAGGTGTGCGGCTGGGCGGCGGCGCGGATGGCGTTGATCGCCGTCTGGATCGATCCGTCCGTG
>DASRHD010000358.1:0-7118 GCA_035650695.1 Opitutaceae bacterium | reverse complement strand
CGTTCATCTCGTCCTCGAGATCGCTGTAATCCTTCGCCTCGAGAAACTCCGAATGTGGGTCGAGCGAACCGATCATGCCCCGGAAGGCGGCCTGGGTGAGCTGGGCCGGATCCGCCTTCTGGGAATCGACGTAATTTTCGTTCACCAGCTTGAGCACATCATGGTAATAGTTGGCCGAGCGCTCCAGACTGCGGTTGGGAAAAAGACTCCATGCCGGCGCGACCCGGCCGGCCAGAACCGTGAGCGCCACGCCTAGGGCAACGCCGGTGGCGACCGTAAGAAAGCGTTTGAGCATGCCGGCTACTGTGTGCATCTGCTTCGGTTTGTAAATGGGTTCGTCTTCGCCTTTTCTCGACCTTTTCCGCGCCCGCGCCGCCGGCGGAGTGATGTCGTTTGCCCGCTTCATGCAGCTCGCCCTTTACGATCCCGAGCTGGGCTATTATCGCCAGCCTCGGCGCCGCATCGGTCGGATGCCGAACACGGATTTTTTCACCGCCGTCGATTCGCCGATGTTCGGCGAACTTGTGGCCGCCGCCGCCGCCGCGCTTTTGGCGGGACACGGCGCCGAGCCGCAGGAATTTACCTTTGTGGAAATGGGAGCCGAACCCTTCGGCTCCCCTCCGGACACGCCGGGTGGCGGCGTGCTCGCCGGGGTGAAACACCGGTTCGGCTCAGCCCGGACCATCCGGCTCGGCGATCCGCTCGATCTTCAGGGCAAGTGCGTGGTTTTTTCCAATGAACTTTTCGATGCGCAGCCTTTTCATCGCTTTGTCTTTCGTGCCGGCGCGTGGCGCGAGCTGGGCGTCGCCTTGCGCGGGGAAACGCTGGTCGAAGTCGAGCTGCCCGGTCCGAATCCGCTTGCCTTGAGCAGCATCGAGGGGCCGGCACAGCTTCCACCCGGCGCGCCGGAAGGGTGCCGGTTCGATGTGCCGCTCGCGGCCGCCGCCCTGGCCGGCCAGATTGCCGCCCAGCCCTGGCAGGGGCTATTTCTCGCCTGCGATTACGGCAAGTCGTGGCGGGAGCTCGCCGGGGAAACTCCCGCCGGCACCGCCCGCGCCTATTTTCGCCACACCCAAACCAACGACCTGCTCGCCCGGCCCGGCGAGCAGGATATTACCTGCCACATTTGCTGGGACTGGCTGGCCGACGCGCTGGCGCGCCACGGCTTCGCGGTGGCGCCGGTCGAGTCACAGGAGGCCTTTTTTGTCCGGCATGCCGCGGATCACCTCGCCGCCACCGCCGCGGCGGAGGCAGGGCGTTTCAGCGCGAAAAAGCTCAGCCTTCTCCAACTCCTGCATCCGGCGCATCTTGGCCAGAAATTTCAAGTCCTGTCCGCCTGGCGGGACGACGGCACTTAACGTCTGCTACTTATCATTAATCAGCATCTTGCTCCCGCGGTTGGGGAACACCTCGTAGGAATATGGAATATAAAATTCCAATTCAGAGACGCTCACTCGTTGCCATCGCAGCCGCTGGTCCAAACCTTTTACGACAATTTCGAAGCTGTCGCCGAACAATTCGCGCATTTTTTTCACGTCCTCGGCAACTTTGGCAATGACCTCGGTGCGAAATTTCTCCGGGTTTTTAACGCTGATGCCAATCTCACCGGGAAAGATTTCCGTCCGCCCGACAACTTTTATCTCGCGCGCAAACTTATGCAACCGGCCGGTAAGCGCGCCGACGTCGTCGGTCGATGATAAAGGAAGCTTCAAGTATAGTTCGGCCGTACTGGTGTCCGACTTGCTTTGCGCGTCCTGCAGATTGATTTGATAATTCTGGCCGTTCAGAATCATGTCGACGCTCGATATCTCCATTTTCTCAATCGCTGCGCTGGCATTCAGAATCGTCTTGATCGTGTCATAAAGCTCGGCTCTTCGCTTGTCGGGATCGCGTGTGTCATTTGTGAGCTGAATTTGCAGGAGAAGAAAATCACCGGGCTTCCTCACGGTGATCGGCGGGATTTCGCGGGCTGAGGAACCCGATGAGACGGAAAATTGATCGAGAACAATTACTTCGTCTCCGGCGTGCAAGGCAATGGACGTTGCCAGGAAAATAAAAAAGCTAAGAGTACGCATGGGACTCCTTTGGTTAGTGGCTGTGACCTATTTGAACAAAAGACCTGATTCATCTTACCGTCAACGCATTACCCATGGCGTAACTGTCAGTAACGCCGGCGAAAAAATTTCCCTTGCTACACCCGGCGACGTCCCTACTTTCGACCGTTCAATCCGACAAAACCTATGGCCAGAATTTGCGCAATCACCGGCAGACGCCCCGTCAAGGGCAACATCATCAACCGCAAGGGACAGAGCAAGAAAAGCGGCGGCATCGGCACGCACGTGACGAGCATCACCCGGCGCAAGTTCCGCCCCAATCTGCAGCGCATCCGGGTCAAGCTGCCCAATGGCGGAACCAAGCGCATGCTCGTGTCGGTCAAGGCGATCAAGGCCGGCCTGGTCGAAAAGGCCTGAGCCGCACCGCCGAAAATTCATTTTCCCAGCCCGCGGTACGCCGCGGGCTTTTTCATGGGTGGACAGGCGGCGGGACTGGGGTGAGGTTTCCGCGCCAAAGCTCGCGATAAATCGCATTGTCCGGGCATCCGAGACGCCGCACGTCAAAATGGCGTTCCTCGACGTCATCGATGCCGTAGTGAAAGGCGGCCAGCAGCAGCGGATAGGAAAATTCCACGTTGGGCTGCCGGTGGAGGTAACTGCGGCAAAATGCGAGGTAGTCGATGCCGGCGGCGAGATTGGGGCGCCAGTCCCACACCGTCGGCTCGTAGGGTTCGCGGGAAACCGCCGCCCAGGCGCGCGGCTTGAGCTGGAGCAGTCCGCGGGCGTCGCCCGCACGGGCGGCGGGGTTGAAATTCGACTCGGCGGCGACCAGCGCATAAATGAACGCCGGATCGATGCGGTAACGGGCCGCCAGCGGCTGGATCGCAGTCCAGACCTCCGCCCGGGTCGGCGGCGGAGTCGCGGCTTCACGGCGGGCGCAGGCGGCAAACACGATCGCGGCCGCCAGGCTCAATCCTGCAGGGAGAAATTTAACTGCGGATGACACGGGACAAACGGCGTCGGAAGTTCAGCCCATGGCCAGGCGAGCCGACCGGCCAGCTCACAGCGCGCGGAAAATGACGGTGGCGTTTTGGCCGCCGAAGCCGAGATTATTGCTGAGCACGGCGCGGACGCGGGCGGTGCGCCTGACATTGGGCACGTAGTCGAGATCGCAGTCCGGATCGGGCTGTTCGAGATTGATGGTGGGCGCGATTTCGCCGGTTTGGATAGTTTTCGCGCAGATCACCGATTCGATGCCGCCCGCTGCGCCGAGGAGGTGTCCAGTCATCGATTTGGTCGAGCTGATGGCCAGCTTGCGCGCATACTCGCCGAAGACTTTCTTGATCGCGAGGGTCTCGAACTTGTCATTGTAGGGCGTGCTCGTGCCGTGGGCGTTGATGTAGTCGATCTCGTGCGGTTGCATCCCGGCCGAGGCGAGCGCACGCGTCATGGCGAGGGAAAGGCCTTTTCCATCCGGGTCAGGCTGGGTGATGTGGAAGGCATCGCAGCTGGCGGCATAACCAACAACCTCGCAATAGATGCGCGCGCCCCGGCTCCGGGCGTGCTCCAGCGACTCGAGCACGAGCACGCCGGCGCCCTCCCCCATGACAAATCCATCGCGACCGAGATCGAAGGGTCGGCTGGCTTTCTGCGGTTCGGCGTTGCGCGTGCTCATCGCCTTCATCGAGCTGAAGGAAGCGTAGGCAAAGGGGGTGATGGCGGCCTCGGCACCCCCGGCGATCATGATGTCGGCCTCGCCGCGACGGATCATGTGCATGGCCTCGCCAAGGGCGTGAGTGGCGGTGGCGCAGGCGGAGACGACACCGAAGTTCGGCCCGCGCGCGCCATAGGCGATGGCGACGAGTCCGGAGCACATGTTGCCGATGAGCGAGGGAATGGTAAACGGCGAAACCTTGCGCGGACCGCGCTCGAAAAGATTTTTCAGCTGGGTCTCGAAGGTCTGCATGCCGCCGATGCCGGAACCAATGACGACGCCGACCCGGTCGCCGTCCTCCTTCGCGAGGTCGAGGCCGGAATCGCGCACCGCCTGCTGGGCGGCGACAAAACCGAAATGGGTATAGCGGTCGTTACGGCGGGCCTCCTTGGGGTCCATGTGCTGGGCCGCGTCCCAGCCGCGCACCTCGGCCCCAATCTGGCAGGGAAAATCAGTCGGATCGAAAAGGGTGACGCGGTCGACGCCGCTGCGACCGGCGAGCAGCCCCGCCCAGAACGATTCCACGTCGTGACCGAGGCCGTGAACGGCTCCCAGGCCGGTAACGACGACGCGCGAACGGACGGACGGGGTTTCCATGCGGGAAAACAAAAACGGCGTTCTACCGATTCATCCCGGGGGGATCACGGTAAAACGCCGCCGGAGACATCACTCACTTCGCGCCAGCCTTGGCCTTGATGTAATCGGTGACCTGGCCGACGGTCTGGAGTTTCTCGGCGTCGGATTCGGGAATCTCACCCTTGATCTCGTCTTTGAATTCCTCCTCGAACGCCATGATGAGCTCGACCGTGTCGAGGGAATCGGCACCCAGATCATCGATAAAGGAAGCCTGGGGGGTAATCTGCTCCTCGTTCACATTGAGCTGATTGACGATGATCTCCTTGACGCGCTGTTCGATGGTTTTGGTTTCAGCCATGGTTGGTTAAAAATTGATTTTCAAAGGTTCACATCGTCATGCCGCCGTCAACGGTAAAAACTTGGCCGGTGATATAACCGGCCTCCTCCGAGCAGAGGTAAGCGGTCATGGCGGCGATGTCCGCCGGCTCGCCAAAGCGCTGCATGGGAATGAAACCCTGCGCCGCTTTTTGCACTTCCTCGGACAACACGGCGGTCATGTCGGTCTTGATGAAGCCGGGAGCGACGACGTTGGCGGTGACCCCCCGTTTGGCGAATTCCTTCGCCACGGACTTGGTCAGCCCAATAAGGCCGGCCTTGGCCGCGGCGTAATTGGCCTGGCCGGCATTTCCGACCAAACCGACGACAGAGGCGATATTTACGATTCTTCCCCAGCGGGCCCGGCACATCGGCCAGCCGATATGCTTCGTCCAGTGGAAGGCGCTGCTGAGATTTGTTTGCAATACCGCATTCCAGTCCTCGTCGCTCATGCGCGCCAGCAAGCCATCGCGGGTGATGCCGGCGTTGTTCACCAGAATGTCGATCTTGCCGAACTCCTTGAGGAGCGCCTCGCTCGCCTGCGCGACCGCCGCGCCGTCGGCGACATCCACCGCCTGGGCCCTGGCCTTGCCGCCGGTGGCGGTGATGGCGGCCGCGGCCGCACCGCAGGAATCGGCGGACTTGGAAACACAGATCACGGTGACGCCGTGGCGGGCGAGCTGCTCGGCGATGGCACGACCGATTCCGCGGCCGGCGCCGGTGACGAGAGCGGTTCGATTGGTGAAGGTAAGCATGGAATAATTTTGGGACTTTGGAATGCGGATTGCGGAATGAAATCGCCTGAAGCGCAAGGCTTACAATCCGAAATCCGCCTTCGCCCAGCCGCCATTAATAGACGTCCCGTTGATAGCGCCGGTCTTTTTTCATCTGCTTGACGTATTCGGCCGCGGCGGCGACATCCATCCGACCCTGTTCGGCGACGATGTCATGCAACGCCTGGTCGACATCGCCGGCCATGCGCTTGGCATCGCCGCAGACGTAAAAATGGGCGCCCCCCCCGATCCACTGCCACAACTCGGCGGCGTTCTCCCGCATGCGGTCCTGCACATAAATTTTACGCGGCTGGTCGCGCGAAAAAGCGGTGTCGAGACGGGCGAGCCGGCCCTTCGCCTGCCAGCGGGTCCAGTCCGCCTCGTAGAGAAAGTCTGTTGCGCGGTGCTGGTCGCCGAAAAAGAGCCAGTCCCGCCCCTTGGCGCCGGTGGCCTCGCGCTCCTGCAGGAAGGCGCGGAACGGCGCAATGCCCGTGCCCGGCCCAACCATGATGATGTCCCGGGTTCCGTCCTCCGGCAGACCGAAATGGGAATGAAAAACGAAGACCGGCACCGGCGTCACCCCCAGATGGACGCGGTCGGCGAGAAAAGTGGAGCAAACACCGACCCGTTCGCGGTGATTTGTGACATAACGCAGCGTACCGACGGTGAGATGAACCTCGGCGGGATAAACCCTCGGCGAGGAAGCAACGGAGTAAAGCCTGGGCACGAGGCGGCGCAGATGGTCGGCGAATTCCTGCGACGTGAACTTTGCGCTGGGAAACTCCCCCAGCAAATCGACGTATTCGCGCTCGGCGAGAAATTGCCGAGCCAACTCGGTCGCGTCGGGAGCAAGCAGCGTCGCCAGCCTGGCCTTTTCCTCCGCCGCGGTAACCCGGGCCGCCACCGCCTCGAGGAATTTCCGGGTCGGCCCGCCGAGGGCCAGTCGGGCGGTGAGCGCCTCGCGCAGCGGTACCGGCGCGGGCAACTTCAGCACCGCCGGCGCCACCGGCTCATCCCCGCTCACGCCCAACCGCTCGATGATTTCCGCCACCTCCGTCGGACGATTTGTGGGAAAGATCCCCAGCGAGTCGCCCGCCTTGTAGGTCAGCCCGCTGCCGGAAATGTCGATGACGTAATGTCGCGTCTCCTTGGCCGTGCCGGGATGGTTGAGCAGGCGGTTTTCCTTCAGCTTGGCCGGAAATGGATTGTCCTTCGAGTAGGCGTTGGCAATCACAGGCGCGGACATAAACGATGATTTGAGCGCCGGCCGGCGCAAGCGCGCAAGCTTTGTTTCCGTCCGCCGCGCCGCCGGACTTGCTTCCTTCGCCGCTTTCGCGCCAACTTCGCCCGATGCGCGGCTCCGAACCGATTCGCCTGCAGAAATTCCTCGCCGACGCCGGCGTGTGCTCACGCCGCGCCGCCGAGGAGCTTATCACCGCCGGCGAGGTCTGGGTCAACGGCCGGTGCGCCGAACTCGGCCAACGGGTCGAGCCCGGCGCCGACAAGGTCACGGTTCGCGGCCGGCCCGTGCGCGCCACCGCCCAGCCCAAGCTCATCCTCGCCGTGCACAAGCCGCGCGGCCTGGTCTGCTCCAACGACGACCCGCACCACTCCGCCACCGTCTTC